>NZ_AKJR01000081.1:0-33350 GCF_000282235.1 Pseudomonas sp. GM24
TTTCAGGTCGGCGTACCTCGCACAAACACCTCGATCAGTTCCCTCTCCCTCCGGGAGAGGGTTAGGGTGAGGGCAGCAATCGCCCGCCGAACACAAAACCTGATGCCACACTGAAAAACCTTTTTGACAGCATCACATTTCAACAGGTTAGAATCGCTGGCACGCAGACTGCATGGTCAGTTTGTGCCCGTCTTTACGCTTCTGGAGTACTGCCTTTGAATGCGACGACCATCAACAGCCTGTTCTTGATCGGCGCGTTGCTGGTAGGCGCAAGCATTCTCGTCAGCTCCCTCTCCTCCCGTCTCGGCATCCCGATTCTGGTCATTATTCTTGCAGTCGGCATGGCCGCCGGGGTCGATGGCGGCGGGATCATTTTCGATAACTACCCGACGGCCTATCTGGTCGGCAACCTCGCACTGGCGGTGATCCTCCTCGACGGAGGTTTGCGCACGAGGGTGTCGAGTTTCCGCGTGGCGCTATGGCCGGCGTTATCGCTGGCCACGGTCGGGGTGTTGATTACCACTGGCCTGACCGGCATGGCAGCGGCATGGCTGTTCGACCTCAATCTGATTCAAGGCCTGCTGATCGGCGCCATCGTTGGCTCAACCGACGCCGCAGCGGTGTTCTCGTTGCTTGGTGGCAAAGGCCTGAACGAACGGGTGACGGCCAGCCTGGAAATCGAATCCGGCAGCAACGACCCGATGGCGGTGTTTCTCACCGTGACCTTGATCGACATGCTCGCCAGCGGCCAGACCGGCCTGCACTGGAGCCTGTTGACCCATCTGATCCGCGAGTTCGGCATCGGCGGTGTGATCGGTCTCGGCGGTGGCTGGCTGATGCTGCAACTGGTTAACCGCATCAACCTCGCTGCCGGTCTGTATCCGATTCTGGTAATCGCCGGCGGGCTGGTGGTGTTCGCGTTGACCAACGCCCTGCACGGCAGCGGCTTCCTCGCCGTTTATCTGTGCGGTCTGGTCATCGGCAACCGCCCGGTGCGCAGCCGCCACGGCATTCTGCATATGCTCGACGGCATGGCCTGGCTGGCGCAAATCGGCATGTTCCTGGTGCTCGGCCTGCTGGTGACGCCGCACGATTTGCTGCCGATCGCCCTGCCCGCTCTCGGTCTGGCGCTGTGGATGATTCTGTTTGCGCGGCCGCTGTCGGTGATGGTCGGCCTGCTACCGTTCAAGGCCTTCCACGGTCGCGAAAAAGCCTTTATTTCCTGGGTTGGCCTGCGCGGCGCGGTACCGATCATTCTCGCGGTGTTCCCGCTGATGGCCGGGCTGCCGAATGCGCAGCTGTACTTCAACCTCGCGTTCTTTATCGTGCTGGTGTCGCTGCTGGTGCAGGGCACGAGCCTGCCGTGGGTCGCCAAGCTGCTGAAAGTCACGGTACCGCCGGAGCCTGCGCCGATTTCCCGGGCGGCGCTGGAAGTCCACGTCACCAGCGAATGGGAGCTGTTCGTTTACAAGCTCGGTGCGGAGAAATGGTGCATCGGTTCGCCCCTGCGCGAACTGAAAATGCCCGAAGGCACACGTATCGCCGCCCTGTTTCGTGGCCAGCAACTGCTCCATCCGTCGGGTAGTACGGTGCTGGAAGTCGATGATTTACTGTGTGTTATCGGCCATGAACACAACCTCGGCGCCCTCGGAAAACTGTTCAGCCAAGCGCCGCAGCGCGGTCTCGATCTGCGCTTCTTCGGTGATTTCGTGCTTGAAGGAGACGCCCAGCTTAAAGCGGTTGCCGCACTCTATGGCCTGCCGGCCGAGGGTATTGATCCGGACATGACCCTGGGCGCCTTCATCGCCCACAAAGTCGGTGGCGCACCCATCGTCGGCGACCAGGTGGAGTGGAACAACACCCACTGGACGGTTGCGGTCATGGACGGGAACAAGATCGGCAAAGTGGGCGTCAGATTCCCCGAAGGAAGTCGCCCGGGCCCCGGGCTCTTCCTCTAAACTGCGTCCACTCTCACTTGCTTGACCGGTCTCTATGCCTACCCTGCGCTCCTTTTTCGCCGCGGCCCTGCTGGGCCTGAGTCTCACTGTCGGCCCGCTGTACGCCGCCGAACCACCGTCCAGCGACGCCGTGCAGGCCAGTCTCGACAAGCTGGCCGACAGCAAACTGCCAGATGCCGATAAAAAGGCCCTGCAAACCATCTTGCAGAGCACGCTGACTCAACTGAACAATCAGCGTGATTACGCACAAAAGCTGATCGACCTCAAACAGCAGCTAGCCACGGCGCCGAAGCAGACGATCGAAAACACTCGCGAACTGACGCGCCTAAAGGCCACGGCGGTCGTGCCGGTGGCACAGCGTTTTCCCAAGGAGTCGATCCAACAGCTGGAGCAGATCCTGACGGATCGCTCGACCCAGCAAAGCGATCTGCAAAAAGCGCTGGCCGACGCCAACAGTCTGATCATCACTGCCCAGACCCGTCCCGAGCGCGCCCAGGCGGAAATTTCCGCCAGCCAGACGCGCATCCAGCAGATCAACAACATCCTCAAGTCCGGCAAGGACGCCGGCAAGACCGTCAGCAGCGAGCAACGTGATCAGTTGAACGCGGAACTCGCAGCGCTGAACGCGCTGATCCCTTTACGCCGCCAGGAGCTGGCCGGCAACAGCCAGTTGCAGGATCTGGGCAACGCCCAGCATGACCTGCTCTCGGAGAAATCCGACCGCCTCGACCGCGAGATCCAGGAACTGCAGACGCTGATCAATCAGAAACGTCTGGCGCAGTCGCAGGAAACCGTGACCCAGCAGTCGATCGAAGCGCAAAAGGCCGGCAGCAGCAGCTTGCTCGCCACTGAGAGCTCAGCCAACCTCAAGCTCTCCGACTATCTGCTCAAAAGCACCGACCGCCTCAACGAAGTCACCCAGCAGAACCTGCAGACCAAGCAGCAACTCGACTCCCTGACCCAGAGCGATGCGGCCCTCGATGAGCAGATCAACGTGCTCAAGGGCAGCCTGTTGCTGTCGAAGATTCTCTACAAACAGAAACAAGCCCTGCCACGACTCAAGGTCGATCGTGATCTGGCGGATCAGATCGCCGACATTCGCCTGTATCAGTTCGACGTCAGCCAGCAGCGTGAACTGTTGAGCAATCCGGCGTCCTATGTCGACAGCCTGCTGGCCACTCAGCCGCCGGAACAAGTCACCCCGCAGTTGCGTAAAAGCCTGCTGGATCTGGCCAACACCCGCGTCGATCTGCTGGAGCGCCTGAACCGCGAATTGAGCTCGATGCTCAACGAATCGATCACCCTGCAACTCAACCAGAAACAACTGCTGAGCACCGCGCAGAGCCTGCGTGCGACCCTCGATGAGCAAATGTTCTGGATTCCCAGCAACAAGCCGCTGGATCTGGAGTGGATGCGGGGTGTACCGGAGCGGTTGAAACGTCAGGTTGACACACTGCCGTGGGCCTCCAGCCTGAGCGAGCTGACCGACGGCCTGACCCAGCGACCACTGCTGTTTCTGCCTCTGGCATTGCTGATCGGCGCACTGCTGTGGCGCCGCAAAAGTCTCTACGGTCGCCTGAACAAGGTTCACCAGGACATCGGCCATTTCAAACGCGACAGCCAGTGGCACACACCGCAGGCCATTCTGATCAATATTCTGCTGGCGATGCCGGTGGCGCTGGGCCTCGCCTTGTGCGGACTGGCCTTGCAGATCGACGCGCGCGGCCAGAACGCCAACATGGGCGCAGCGCTCCTGCAGATGGGTCAGGCGTGGCTGGTGTTCTACACCGCCTATCGAATCCTTGCGCCCGGCGGTGTGGCCGAATTGCACTTTCGCTGGGAAAAACCCCAGGTCGAATTCCTTCAGGGCTGGGTACGCCGGCTCGGGCTGGTGGTCATGGCGCTGGTGGCCGTGGTGGCGGTCGCCGAATTGCAACCGGCGGCGCTCGCCGACGATGTACTCGGCATGCCAGTGGTGCTGACCTGCTACGCGTTGATGGCATGGCTGCTCAGTCGCTTGCTGATCAGCAGCCCGGCCCACGAAAACGCCTCGCTGTTCCGCAAAGCCGTCGGCGTGATGTTCACCCTGCTGCCGATCGCGCTTTTTGTCGCTGTATGTTTCGGCTACTACTACACCGCCCTGAAACTCAGTGACCGACTGATCAACACCCTGTACCTGCTGATGTTCTGGCTGGTGATCGAAGCCACCTTCGTCCGTGGCCTGAGCGTTGCAGCGCGGCGCCTGGCCTACCAGCGCGCCCTGGCTAAACGTCAGGCGGCGAAAGAAGCCGGCGACGGCGAAGCGGTGATCGAAGAGCCAACGCTGGATATCGAAAAGGTCAACGAACAGTCCTTGCGCCTGATCCGCCTGGCCCTGCTCGGCGGCTTCATCGCCGCGCTGTACTGGGTCTGGTCGGACCTGATCTCGGTGTTCTCGTACCTCGACAACATCACCCTCTACGAATACACCAGCGGCACCGGCGCCAACATGAGCATGGTGCCGATCAGCATCGGCGACATGCTTGGTGCGCTGATCATCATCGGCATCACCTTTGCTCTGGCGCGCAACTTGCCGGGCCTGCTCGAAGTGTTCGTGCTGTCCAAGCTCAATCTCGCGCAGGGCAGTGCCTATGCGACCACGACGCTGCTGTCGTATGTGATTGCCGGCGTTGGCTTCGTCTCGACCCTGTCGACGCTGGGCGTGAGTTGGGACAAGTTGCAATGGCTGGTGGCGGCGCTGTCGGTCGGCCTCGGTTTCGGCATGCAGGAGATTTTTGCAAACTTCATCTCCGGCATCATGATCCTCTTCGAACGCCCGGTGCGGATCGGTGACACCATCACCATCGGCAACCTCTCAGGCACGGTGAGCAAGATCCGCATCCGCGCCACGACCATCACCGACTTCGACCGCAAGGACATCATTGTCCCGAACAAGACGTTCATCACCGGGCAATTGATCAACTGGTCGCTGACCGACACCATCACCCGCGTCACGCTGAAACTCGGCGTCGACTACGGCTCCGATCTCGATCTGGTCAAGGAACTGCTGCTCAAAGCTGCCCGCGAGAACCCGCGCGTGCTCAAGGAACCCGAGCCGCATGTGTACTTCCTCAACTTCGGCGAAAGCACCCTCGACCACGAGTTGCGCATGCACGTGCGCGACCTCGGTGACCGCAACCCGGTGCTCGATGAGGTCAACCGCTTTATCAACCGCGAGTTCAAGAAGCAGCACATCAACATCTCGTTCCGCCAGATGGAGGTTTATCTGAAGAACCTGCACGGACAGGAATACAAGATGGTGCCGATCGAGCCGGAAACGAAAACCATCGTGCCGATTGCCGACGATCAGAAACCGTTGCAAGAGCCGCCGCCGGCCAAACTCGACTAACCGGTCTAATCCCAGCAGAATGCTCGGACATTCTGCTGGAGCCGGCCCTTGAAAGCCCTCGACGAACTGACCTTCGACAATCACTTCGCCCACCTGGGCGATGCGTTCTCCGCCCACGTGCTGCCCGAGCCGATCGACAATCCGCGTCTGGTCGTGGCGAGCCCGGCGGCCCTGGCATTGCTCGATCTCGATCCGACGACCGCCGAAACCAACGAATTTGCCGAACTGTTTGGCGGCCACAAGCTATGGGCCGATGCCGAGCCGCGGGCGATGATCTATTCCGGGCATCAGTTCGGCGGTTACACGCCACAACTCGGCGATGGTCGCGGGCTGCTGCTCGGGGAGGTCTACAACACTGCCGGCGAGCATTGGGATTTGCACCTGAAGGGTGCCGGGCAGACGCCGTTTTCGCGCATGGGCGATGGCCGTGCGGTGCTGCGTTCGTCGATCCGCGAGTTCCTTGCTTCCGAGGCGCTATACGCGCTGAACATTCCTTCGTCGCGCGCGGCGTGCGTGATCGGTTCCGACACCCCGGTCTGGCGCGAAAAGCAGGAACGCGCAGCGATGGTCCTGCGTCTGGCGCCGAGCCACATCCGCTTCGGCCACTTCGAATACTTCTATTACACCAAGCGCCCCGAGCAGCAGAAGCAGCTCGGCGAACACGTGTTGGCGATGCACTTCCCCGAATGCCGGGAACAACCTGAACCGTATCTGGCGATGTTCCGCGAAATCGTCGAACGCAACGCCGAACTGATTGCCAAATGGCAGGCCTACGGTTTCTGCCACGGCGTGATGAACACCGACAACATGTCGATCCTCGGCATCACTTTCGACTTCGGCCCGTTCGCCTTCCTCGACGATTTCGACGCCAACTTCATCTGCAACCATTCGGATGATCAGGGGCGTTACTCGTTCAGCAATCAGGTGCCGGTCGGCCAGTGGAACCTAAGTGCATTGGCTCAAGCGTTGACGCCGTTCATCAGCGTCGAAGCCCTGCGTGAAACCCTCGGCTTGTACCTGCCATTGTTCCAGGCGCACTACCTCGACCTGATGCGCCGCCGCTTCGGATTCACCACCGCCGAGGAAGACGACCAGAAGTTGCTGGAAGACCTGCTGCAACTGATGCAGAACAGCGGCGTCGACTACACGCTGTTCTTCCGCCGACTCGGTGAAGAATCCGCCGAACAGGCCGTCGCCCGTTTGCGCGACGATTTCGTCGACATCAAGGGCTTTGATGCCTGGGGCGAACGCTACGTCGCCCGGGTTGCCCGCGATGGCGACGCCGATCAAGAGCAGCGCCGAGCGCGGATGCATGCAGTCAATCCGCTGTACATCCTGCGCAATTATCTGGCGCAAAAAGCCATCGATGCGGCTGAGCAGGGGGATTACTCAGAGGTACGCCGGCTGCACGCAGTGTTGAGCAAGCCGTTTGAGCAGCAGCCGGGGATGGAGGCTTATGCAGAGCGGCCGCCGGAGTGGGGCAAGCATTTGGAGATCAGTTGTTCTTCCTGAACCAACATCAGGTAAACACATCGATTGGCACATTGAAGCGCTCTGCCAACCAACGAATCTGGCGCAAGTTAAGCTTGCGCTTGCCGTTCAAAATCTCCGACACAACCGACTGAGTACCAACACCCGGCAAGTCGCTCTGAGTCAGGCCGTGTTCACGCATCATGTAACCGAGAACCTCTTCGCCACTTGCCTGGGCCATGGGGTGATGGGTGTGATCCAATTCTTCGATCCAGTCACCGATGATGTCGACCAGGCTCATCAACGGGTGCGACTCATCATCGCCGGTAATTTCCAGCAGTTCGTCGACTGCCAATACCAAAGCATCGTAGTCGTCTTCGTTTTCTGGCCGATGCAGCGAGCGAGGAAACAAACCCGGGTTTTGGTCCGCGCCGGAATCAATCCAAACATTCTCAAATCCAACAGAGCTCCCGGCGAGAGAAAAAACCGTTTGGGCATTTAAGAATTTTAGATATTCAGAGCCCTTCAAAAGCTCCGAGAGTGGAAGGCGTTTAACTGTCTTGGCGGTCATAGGAATGGTATTTCGCTCAGGTCTGAACAAGATGACCGATTAGATAAAAATACAGATAGTCAGCCTCCGCGCAGACGTGCGTAGGCCCTTTCCTCAACTGAGGAAGGTAATGACCTACAGATCAATTCCTTGATAATCGCGACTTTGCCTCCAGATCAGTCTCATAGACTTCCTGCCTGAGAGCCCATCATGTCCGAACCACTCCTCATCCCCTGCCCCTCCTGCAACGGCCTCAACCGCATCCCCGCCGAGCGCCTTGCGGACCAGCCCAAGTGCGGACGCTGCAAATCCGCTGTGCTGCTGAACAAACCCTTCGATCTCAAGCAAGGCGATTACGCCAGTCAGATCAAGGGTGATCTGCCGTTGCTGGTGGATGTCTGGGCGGAATGGTGTGGGCCGTGCAAGTCGTTTGCGCCGGTGTTCGAGCAGGCGGCGGCGCAACTGGCGGGCAAGTGCCGCTTGGCCAAGCTTGATAGCGAGGCGAATCAGCAGTTGTCGGCGCAGTTGGGGATTCGTTCGATTCCGAGTTTGATTCTGTTCAAGAACGGAAAGGAAGTGGCGCGGCAGAGTGGTGCGTTTCCGTTGCCGCAGTTGATCGCGTGGCTGCGTAGTCAGGGTATCTGACACACCGTCAAACAATGTAGGAGTGAGCCTGCTCGCGATAGCGTCCTGTCAGCCAACACTTGAGTGACTGAAAGGAAGCTATCGCGAGCAGGCTCACTCCTACAGGGGATCTGGGGGATCTGCGTAGCTCAAGAGTGATCTTCGAGCAAATTGTGCAGTTCGACGAATTGCTGGGTCAGCTTGTGCCGGGGATCGAGGTGGATCAGCGGCATGCTGGCCTGGTGTGATTCGCGCATGCGCACCGAACTGGTCAGATACACCGGCAGTACCGGTAAACCTTCGGCAATCAGCTCATCGAGAATCTGCTGCGGCAGGCTAGCCCGGGCCTGGAACTGGTTGACCACGATGCCTTCGACTTCCAGACCTTCGTTGTGGTCGTCCTTCAACTCCTCGATTTCCGCGATCAGGCCGTACAGAGCCTGACGGGAGAAGCTGTCGCAATCAAAAGGAATCAACACGCGATCAGCGGCAATCAGCGCCGATACCGCGTAGAAATTCAGCGCTGGCGGCGTATCGAGGTAAATCCGGTCGTAATCCTCGGACAACTCGTCGAGCAACTTACGCAGCTTGTTGATCTTGTGCTTGGCCTCAAGCTTGGGCTGCAGGTCGGCCAATTCGGCAGTCGCGGTGATGATGTGCAGGTTGTCGAACGGGGTTTCGTAGATGTCCGCCTGATTCTTTTTCGAGAACGGGCCGGAAGACAGGGTCTGTTTGAAGAAGTCGGCAATACCCATCGGGATGTCGTCGCCGGTGAGCCCGGTCAGATACTGAGTGGAGTTGGCCTGGGCATCGAGATCGACCAACAGCGTGCGATAACCCTCGCTGGCGCTGACCGCCGCCAGATTGCAGGCAATGCTCGACTTGCCTACGCCACCTTTCTGATTGAACACCACGCGCCGCATGACCAAACCTCCGTGTATCAAAGAATGACCGAGTGTAGATGTGCGCGACGTTGCTTCGCTACCTTCATGGACGCGGACTACAGAGTCAGGAGCAAAAATCCACGGACAGCTAGGGTAAAAACCGCCATTGATCGCCGAGATACCCGACAGACAAGCCGCCGACAACCTGGATAATGGCCAAGTGACAGTTTTCTTGCGAACCATTCGGTACATTTCATTGCGCAAAATGTAACCAGCATTTGCTACACACTCCTCTCACCGGGATAATGCGCGCCACTCGGCGCCCTGCGCCACGTCAAGCCTGCCGCGGCTTGGGCCGACTCAATGCGTCAACAAAAGCCCGCAGGGGCGGGATGAATGTCCGTGATCAACTTCAACATCGCCCAATGGCGCGCGTGGGCCCCAGGCCTCGACGGCGTGGACGCCTGGCAGGCCTGGAGCCGACAACCGGTCGTGCTCCAGCGCAGTGATGCCGCGCCCGATGTGTCGTTTTTGCCGGCCATGCAGCGCCGTCGCCTCAGCCGACTGGCACGCATGGCGTTCAGCGTTGGCTGGCCCCTCGCCGACGGACGGGAGAATCTGCCGCTGGTGTTTGTTTCGCGTCACGGCGAAACCCCGCGTACCTACGAGATCCTCAGCGATCTGGCCAACGAACAGCCGCTGTCACCGACGCAGTTCAGCCTGTCGGTGCACAACGCGATCATCGGCCTGTGGTCGATCATGCGCGGTGAAACCAGCGAAATGACCGCCCTCGCTGCTGCTGGCGACGGCCTTGAGCACGGCATGCTGGAAGCCGCTGCCCTGCTCAACGAAGGCGCTCCGGCAGTGCTGCTGGTGATCACCGAAGAACAACCGCCCGAAGCCTATTCGGCGTGGATCGATGATGTGCCGTTTCCCTACGCACTCGGTCTTTTGCTCACCCCCGGTACCGACTGGCGGCTGACCCTGAACAGCGCCACAGAAACACGGTCAAAAGCGCACTGGCCTCACGCGCTTAATCTGTTGCGCACCCTGCTCGGCCAGCAACCCCTTTGCCAACATGCCTGGAAAAATCGTGTATGGACCTGGCAACGCAACCCGTGACCGAAAAAAACCGCGATGCCTATTACTGGCGCCTGCTGGCCACCGCCGCAAGCTTTGCCCTGTTCGGGCTAGGCGGGCTGTGCCTGCGTGTGCTGGTGTTTCCGTTGTTGGGTTGCCTGCCCGGTGACGCCGTCTCGCATCGCCAACGCGCGAGGGAGACCGTCAGTCGGCTGTTCTGGTTCTTCGTGCGGTTCATGGCCCGGACCGGCGTGCTGACCTATGACATTCAGGGCGCCGAACGTCTCGGCCGCCCCGGGCAGATGATCATTGCCAACCATCCTTCGCTGATCGACGTGGTGTTCCTGATCGGTCTGGTGCGCCAGGCCAATTGCGTGGTGAAGAAAAGCCTGTGGGAAAACCCTTTCACCCGTGGCCCGTTGCGCAGCACTGAATACATCAGCAACGACGGCAGCATGGACATGCTCGATGCGGCCGCCCAATCCTTGCAAAACGGCCAGACCCTGATCATTTTCCCGGAAGGCACGCGCACCCAGCCGGGGCAGGCGCCAGCCTTCCATCGGGGCGCTGCGGCAATTGCCCTGCGCGGTGCGAAAATCCTCACGCCGGTGGTCATCAAGGTCAGCCCGACCACACTGACCAAAGCCGAACCCTGGTATCGGATCCCCCGCCGCCGCGTGCACTTCAGTTTTCGCGTCGGGGCCGATATAGACCCACAGACTTTCGCCGCGCAGGGACCCGCACCGCAAGCCTCGCGCAAGCTCAACGATTATTTGCACACCTATTTCATTAAGGAGCTCGCCGAAGATGAGCGATCTGCACCGTGACATCAAACTGCTGATCATCGATGCCCTCGGCCTCGAAGACATCAGCGTCGACGACATTGGCGACGAGCAGACGCTGTTCGGCGAAGGCCTAGGCCTGGATTCCGTCGACGCGCTGGAACTGGGCCTGGCCATCCAGAAGAAATACGGCATCAAGATCGACGCCGACGCCAAAGACACCCGTAACCATTTCACCAACGTGGCCAGCCTTGCGGCGTTCGTCACGGCAAAACAGGCAGCTTGAGACCGGACCATGCAAACTCGTGACGATATTTTCAACACCCTGCGCGATGCCTTGGTCGAGCTGTTCGAACTGGATCCTGCCCGTGTGAGCCTGGAGTCCAATCTGTATCAGGATCTGGAAATCGACAGCATCGACGCGGTCGATCTGATCGATCACATCAAGCGCCAGACCGGCAAGAAAATTGCCGCCGAAGAATTCAAATCGGTACGCACGGTCGGTGACGTGGTCGAGGCGGTCTACCGTCTGGTTCAACCGGCCGCATGAGCCGACTGATCGGCCTCGGCCTGCTGCTGGCCGGTCTGCTGTATCCCTTTGCGGTGTATTTCGGCATGGAGCATTTTGCTCCGTGGCAGTTCGGCCTGCTGTTGGGCAGTCTCTGGCTGGCACGGGCGCTGACCGGCGAGCGCAAGCCCGGCAGCCTGTGGATGGCTGGCGTGGCCATTGTGTTCTGCCTGCTGCTGGCGCTGTTCGACAGCCCGCTGTTGCTGCGCTGGTATCCGGTGCTGATCAGCGGTTTCATGCTGGTGCTGTTCAGCCTGAGCCTGAAATTCGGTCCGCCGATGGTCGAGCGCCTGGCGCGCTTGCGTGAGCCAGAGTTGCCGGACATTGCGATTCGCTATACGCGAAAGGTCACGGTGGCCTGGAGCGTGTTTTTCTTCTGCAACGGTTTGTGCGCCGCCCTCCTGACCCTGTGGGCGCCGCTGAATTGGTGGATGTTGTACACCGGCCTGATCTCCTATGGATTGATCGGCCTGATGTTTGCCATTGAATGGCTGATACGACAACGGGTAAGAGGCCGCACATGAATTGGATAAAACTTGAGCAGCTGTTGCTCAAGCCTGTGCCGGCGCGGGCCATCAGCCACGCACCGGCCCTCGATCACGCGCACCTGTGCGAACAGGCGCTGAGCATTGCCGCCGGTCTGCAAGCGCAGGGCGTGAAGCGCCTGGCTGTGCATCTTGAGGACGCCGCCGAACTGGCCATCGCTTTGCTGGGCGCATGGCGTGCCGGCGTCAGCGTGCTGCTGCCCTCGGACCTGCAAGCGCAAACCCGCCAGCGTTGGTCCGCTGACGTCGATCTGTGGCTGACGGATCATGCCGATGACGCGCAACTGAGCGACTTTAATCAGCCGCCATTGCCCGGCGCCGAACTGGATCTCGACCGGTGCCGTCTGAGCCTGTGCACGTCCGGCTCCAGCGGCGAGCCCAAGCGCATCGACAAGACCCTGTGCCAACTGGCCAACGAAGTTGAAGCACTGGAGCAACTGTGGGGCACGGACCTCGGTGAGGCCTGCATCATCGGCAGCGTCGCCACCCAACACATCTACGGTTTGCTGTTTCGCGTGCTGTGGCCGCTGTGCGCCGGGCGCGCTTTTGTGCGACAGCAACTGGCCTTCCCGGAAGATATGCAGCGCGCCAGCCGCGAATACCCGGCCTTCGCCTGGGTCGCCAGCCCGGCGCTGCTCAAACGCATGGGCGACAACCTCGACTGGCCAGCCCTGAGCGCCGTGCGCCGGGTGTTTTCCTCCGGTGGGGCGTTGCCGCTTGAGGCCGCGCAGAGTCTGCAACAGCGCTTGCAGCAGTGGCCGACGGAAATTCTCGGCAGCTCGGAAACCGGCGGCATTGCCTGGCGTCAGGGTGAACAACTGTGGCAACCGTTCGCCGGTGTCGAGCTGAGCCAGGATAACGACGGCGCTCTACTGATCGCTTCACCTTACCTGCCTGCCGGACACGTCGAGCACACCGCTGATGCAGCGCGCATCGCCGCCGATGGTCGTTTCGAACTGTTGGGGCGGTTGGACCGGATCGTCAAACTCGAAGAAAAACGCATTTCTCTGCCCATGCTCGAACAAGCGCTGGTGACCCATGACTGGGTCGCCGAAGCACGTCTCGGCGTGGTGCAGGAAAATCGCGCCTCCCTCGGTGCACTGCTGGTGCTTAGCGAGGCCGGCCTGTTTGCCTTGCGGGAACACGGCCGCCGCAACCTGACCGAAACCCTGCGCCAGCATTTGCGCCAACACTGCGAAGCGCTGGCTTTGCCGCGACGCTGGCGGCTGGTGCGGCAATTGCCGTTGAACAGCCAAGGCAAGCTGCCGCAGGTCGATATCGAAGCGCTGTTGATGGCGCCGCGACCGAAAGCGCCCGAGGTGCTGGAACAAGTCGAAAGCGCTGGCGAGTGGAGCCTGCAACTGAGCGTGCCACCGGACCTTGCCTACTTCAGCGGCCACTTCCCCAAGGCGCCGGTATTGCCCGGCGTGGTGCAGGTGGAATGGGCGTTGAACCTGGGTCGCCAATTGCTCAACCTGACCGGCCCGTTTGCCGGTATGGAAGTGCTGAAATTCCAGCAATTGGTGCGGCCCGGAGATGAAATTCAGCTGCATCTGCGGTTTGATCTGGAGCGCGGCAAGTTGTATTTCGCTTATCGCAATGACACGGCGACCTGCTCCAGTGGGCGGATCCTTTTGGGTGCAGAGCATGGTTGACCTTCGTGAGTGCTGCGCACTCAATCGCGAGCAGGCTCGCTCCCACAGGAATCACCGGCATGCATAATCCTTGTGCAGTGATCCCGGTTTATAACCACGAAACCGCGATCGGCACCGTGGTCGACGCCCTGCTCGCGCAAGGCTTGCCGTGCATTCTGGTGGATGACGCCAGCACCCAGTCCTGTGCCAAGGTGCTCGACGGTTTGGCGGAACGCGACAACGTGCACCTGGTGCGCCTGACCGCCAATCAGGGCAAGGGTGGCGCGGTCATGACCGGTTTGCGCGAAGCCTCGCTATTGGGTTTCAGCCATGCGCTGCAGGTCGATGCCGACGGTCAGCACGACTTGCACGATGTTGCCCGTTTCGTCGACGAGTCCCGCGCACATCCCGAGGCGATGATCTGCGGTTATCCGCTGTTCGACGAGAGTGTGCCGAAAGGCCGTTTGTATGCGCGCTATCTGACCCACGTCATGGTCTGGATCAACACGCTGTCGCTGCAGATCCGCGATTCGATGTGCGGTTTTCGCGTCTATCCGCTGGCCCCGACGCTGGCGGTGATCGACTCGGCAAAAGTCGGTAAGCGCATGGATTTCGACTCAGACATTCTCGTGCGCCTGTCGTGGCGCAATCAGCCGATGCGCTGGCTGCAAACCAGCGTGCACTACCCGCTGGACGGTGTGTCGCACTTCCGCTTGTTCCACGACAACGCGCTGATTTCCAGCATGCACACACGGCTGTTTCTCGGCATGTTGCTGCGCTTCCCGGTGATCCTCTGGCGGCGGTGGCGAACATGACCGGCGAAGCCGACAAAAAGCACTGGGCTGACCGCGAAGAGCGCGGCAGCTTCCTGCTGATGAAATTCACCGCGTTCGCCGCCAAGGTCTTGGGGCGACGCCTGCTCAGCCCGTTGCTGTACGGCATCGTCCTGTACTTTTTCCTGTTTGGCCGCACCGCGCGACACAGCGCCTGGCAATACCAGCGGCGCCTGGCCGCATGGAGTCAGCGCGACGCGTTGCGCCCTACTCATTGGCGGGTGTTCGGTCAGTTCATGGCGTTCGCCGATTCGATGCTCGACAAGCTCGACGTATGGAACGGCAAACTGCGTATCGAACAAATCGAAATCATCGACCCGGCGCTACTGCGCAATCAGTTGCGCGGCAGTCGCGGGCAACTGCTGGTCGGCGCGCACCTGGGCAATCTGGAAGTGTGCCGCGCACTGGCGGAGATCGGCGAAAAGGTCACCATGAACGTGCTGGTACACACCAAGCACGCCGAGCAATTCAACCGCCTGCTCGGTGAAGCCGGGGCGACCAATCTGCGCCTGATTCAGGTCAGCGAACTCGACCCGGTAATCATGCTGCAACTGCACGAACGGCTGGAGCGCGGCGAGTGGCTGGCGATTGCCGGCGACCGCGTGCCGCTGCATGGCGGGCGCAGCGTCATCGTGGACTTTCTCGGCCATCCGGCGCCGTTCCCGCAAGGGCCGTGGCTGCTCGCCGGTCTGCTGAAATGCCCGGTCAACCTGCTGATGTGCCTCAAGCAACCGGACGGTCACTATCGCCTGACCCTCGAGCCCTTCGCCGACGCCGTGGTATGGAAGCGCAGCGAGCGCGAGCAGGTCATTCATCAGTGGGCCACCCGCTATGCGCAGCGCCTGAGTCACTATTGCCTCGAAGCGCCGCAACAATGGTTCAACTTTTACCCTTTCTGGAAGACCGATGACCACGCCAACCCATGAGCCGGTAACCTTCGGCGAACGCCCTTTGCGCATCGAAGACGTGCTGGCCTTGGCCAACCGTCAGGCACCCGTGCAGTTGCAGAGCGACGCCGACTATCGCGAACGCATCGCCAAGGGCGCGCGGTTCCTCGATTCGCTGCTGGACAAGGAAGGCGTGATCTACGGCGTCACCACCGGTTACGGCGACTCCTGCGTGGTCGCGGTGCCGTTGCATCACGTCGAAGCGTTGCCGCGTCACCTCTACACCTTCCACGGCTGCGGTTTAGGCAAACTGCTCGATGCCCAAGCCACACGCGCGGTGCTCGCGGCACGGTTGCAGTCGCTGTGTCACGGCGTCTCCGGGGTGCGTGTGGAACTGCTGGAGCGTCTGCACGCGTTTCTCGAATACGACATCCTCCCACTGATTCCCGAAGAAGGTTCGGTCGGCGCCAGCGGCGATCTGACGCCGCTGTCCTACGTTGCCGCAACACTGTCCGGCGAGCGTGAAGTGATGTTCCGTGGCGAGCGCCGTCAGGCGGCCGATGTGCATCGCGAACTGGGCTGGACACCTTTGGTGCTGCGCCCGAAAGAAGCACTGGCACTGATGAACGGCACTGCGGTGATGACCGGTCTTGCCTGCCTCGCTTTCGCCCGCGCCGACTATCTGCTGCAACTGGCCACGCGCATCACCGCGCTCAACGTGGTCGCGCTGCAAGGCAACCCGGAGCACTTTGACGAGCGCCTGTTCGCCGCCAAACCGCATCCGGGGCAAATGCAGGTCGCCGCATGGCTGCGCAGGGATCTGGCGATCGACGCGCCGACTGCGCCGCTGCATCGATTGCAGGATCGCTATTCGCTGCGCTGCGCCCCGCATGTGCTCGGGGTGTTGGCCGACAGCCTGAACTGGCTGCGTTCGTTCATCGAAACAGAACTGAACAGCGCCAACGATAACCCGATCATCGACGCCGAAGCCGAGCGCGTGTTGCACGGTGGGCACTTCTACGGCGGGCATATCGCGTTCGCCATGGACAGCCTGAAAAACCTCGTGGCCAACGTTGCTGACCTGCTGGACCGGCAACTCGCCTTGCTGGTCGACGAGCGCTACAACCACGGTCTGCCGAGCAACCTCTCCGGCGCCCCGGCGGATCGCGCGATGATCAACCATGGCTTCAAAGCCGTGCAGATCGGCACCAGCGCCTGGACCGCCGAAGCGCTGAAAAATACCATGCCCGCCAGCGTCTTCTCGCGCTCCACCGAGTGCCACAACCAGGACAAAGTGAGCATGGGCACCATCGCCGCCCGCGATGCGATCCGCGTGCTGGAGCTGACCGAACAGGTCGCCGCCGCCACCCTGCTCGCCGCCAATCAAGGCGTGTGGCTGCGCGCTCAGGCCGAAGACGCGCGACCGTTGCCGCCGTCGCTGGCGGCGATGCACGAGGAACTGGCCAAGGACTTCCCGCCAGTCATCGAAGACCGCGCACTGGAAGGCGAATTGCGCCTGTGCCTGCAACGCATTGCCGCGCAACACTGGAGGCTGCATGCGTAGCGCCGGAGTGCTTCACGCCGATACTGAAATCCTCGTGCCGTTTTTCGACGTCGACACCATGCACGTGGTTTGGCATGGCCATTACGTCAAATACCTCGAAGTGGCGCGTTGCGCGCTGCTGGACAAGATCGGCCACAACTACACGCAGATGGTCGAGTCGGGTTACGCCTGGCCAATCATCGACCTGCAACTGCGCTATGTGCGCGGCGCAGTGTTTGGTCAGCGCCTGAATGTACGCGCCAGCCTGGTTGAGTGGGAAAACCGTCTGAAGATCAATTATCTGATCACTGACCTGCACAGCGGCGAACGCCTGACCCGCGCCAGCTCGGTGCAAGTCGCCGTCGAAGTCAGCAGTCGCGAGATGCAGCTGGCCTCACCGAAGGTCTTCACCGACGCCGTAGAAAGGATGCTGCGATGAATGTTTGGGTTAAAAGCCTGAGCGTATTGGCGCTGCTGACGCTGTCAGCGCTGGCCAATGCTTTCGACCTGCAAAAACTGAGCGAACAACTGGCGAAGCCGGACGTGATCCACGGCCAGTTCATTCAGGAAAAACACCTGCGCGCCCTGCCCCAGCCGCTGATCAGCAAGGGCAGCTTCGTTCTGGCAAAAAACCACGGCCTGCTCTGGTTGCTGAAAACCCCGCTGCAGCAGGACTACCGCATCAGCGCCAAAGGCATCGCCCGGCGTGACGGCAATGGCTGGCAGTTGCTGCCGAACAAGAGCGCCGGTGCCGAGCAGAACCGCTTGTTTCTCGCCGTGCTGCAAGGCGACAGCAGTGGCCTGCAACGCGACTTCGAACTGGCGCTGAGCGGCGATGCACAGCAGTGGAAACTCACGCTGACCCCGCGCTCGCTGCTGCTCAAGCAGGTGTTCAACCAGATCAACATCGACGGCGGATCGCTGGTGCAGACCATCGAATTGCTGGAAACCCAAGGCGACAGCACCGTGCTGCGCATGCAGGACAGCAACGCCAGCCAACCGTTGAGCGACGCGGAGCAACATGACTTTGCCGAGTGAACGCAGGCTGCCCTGGCTGTTTCTGATCCTGCTGCTGGCCGTTGTCGCGCTGGCCGGTTGGCAATGGCGCGACGGCGCGCCGCTGTCGGCCAATCTGATGGAGCTGGTGCCCGGCACCCACCCCGACGCCCTCGAACAGCGCGCCGAGCAGCGCATGCAGGAACCGCTAAACCGAGAAATGCTGGTGCTGGTCGGCCATGCCGATCGTCAACAAGCCGTGACTATGGCGCAGACGTTGGGCGAGCAATGGCAGGCCAGCGGGTTGTTCGAAAAGGTGCAGTGGAACCTGCAAGCAGACCTGCCAGCGCTGCGCACACAACTGCTGCAAGGGCGACTGGCGATGCTCTCGGCGGATGACCGGCAATTGCTGATCGAACACCCCGACGCCTTCATTCAGCAACGCGTACAAGCCCTGTTCGACCCGTTCAGCGGTTTCAGTCTGGTGCCGAGTCAGGATGACTGGCTTGGCCTGACCGGGCGCATTCAGAACAGCCAGCCGCAGCACGGTGCAGTGCAACTGGACATCGGCAGCGGCGCGCTGATCGCCGATGCCGACGGCAAGAGCTGGGTGCTGCTGCGGGCACGCACCACCGGCAACGCGTTCGACATGAACCTGCCGCTGCAAGTAGCCGCGCTGCTGCAACATAGCCGTGAACAGGCGGCGAAATCCGACGTGCAACTGCTGGCCGCCAGCGGTTTGCTGTACGCGGCCAACGGTCAGCAGCAAGCCACTCGCGAAATGACCTGGGTCGGCGGCGGTGCCACGATCGGTATTCTGTTGCTGCTGTTGCTCGCTTTCCGTCGCTGGCGCGTGCTGCTGGCGTTCGTGCCGGTGCTGGTCGGCATGTTGTTCGGGGCGGTGGCTTGTGTCGCGCTGTTCGGCCATATGCATGTGATGACATTGGTGCTCGGCTCCAGCCTGATCGGCGTGGCCGTGGATTATCCGCTGCACTATCTGTCGAAGAGCTGGAGCCTGAAGCCGTGGCGCAGTTGGCCGGCGTTGCGCCTGACGCTGTCCGGGCTGACCCTGAGCCTGATCACCAGCGCCATCGGCTATCTCGCGCTGGCGTGGACGCCGTTCCCGGCGCTGACGCAAATCGCGGTGTTCTCCGCCGCCGGCTTGCTCGGTGCCTATCTGTCGGCGGTGTGCCTGTTGCCGGCGTTGCTGAAAAACGTCGAACTGCGCCCCGCGCAATGGCCGCTGCATCTGGCCGAGCGCATGGTTGCGCTGCGCGAAAAACTCCTCGAACGCGTACGCACGCCGGTGTTGCTGGCATTGCTGCTCGCCTTCTGTGTGGGCGGTCTGGTGCAGTTGCAAAGCAAGAATGACATTCGCCAGTGGGTCGGCGCGCCGCAACGCCTGACCGACGAAGCGCAGACCATCGCGCGCATCACCGGCTATCAGCCGACCAGCCAGTTTTTCCTCGTGCGCGCCGACAATCAGCAGCAATTGCTCGAACGTCAGGCCGCGTTGAGCGAACGTCTGGAGCAACTGGTCAACCTCGACAAGCTGCAAGGCTATCTGGCCCTCGATCAACTGGTGAGCCCGCCGAACCAGCAAGAGCAAGTGCGCCAGGCGCTGAACAAACTGCCGCAATACTGGCAGCCACTGCTCGACCTCGGCGTGCCGCTCGCCGCGTTGCAAACCGAACTACAGCAATTGCAGACCGTGCCTGCCGAGGACATCGACGCGGCATTGGCCGGCCCGCTCGGCGAGCCTTATCGCACGCTCTGGCTCGGTCCGACGGAAGACGGCGTAGCGGCGATGACCAGCCTGCAAGGCTTGAATAACCCGGCGCTGCTGCGGGTACAGGCACTCGATTTGCCAGGGGTGGTGTTGGTCGATCGCCTCGGGGAATTGAACGAAGTTTTTGCCGCGACGCAAATCAGCGCTGCCGAACTGAAACTCGCCTCCTGCGCGCTGATCGTGCTGGTGCTGATGCTGCCGTTCGGTCTCGGCGGCGCGCTGCGCATCGTCGCTCTGCCGTTGCTCGCCGCTTTATGCAGTCTGGCCAGCCTTGGCTGGCTCGGTCAGCCGCTGACCCTGTTCAGCCTGTTCGGCCTGTTGCTGGTGACGGCCATCAGCGTCGACTACGCGATTCTTATGCGCGAGCAAGTCGGTGGTGCGGCGGTGAGTTTGCTCGGCACCTTGCTGGCGGCTGTGACGACGTGGCTGTCGTTTGGTTTGCTGGCGGTTTCCAGCACGCCGGCGGTGAGCAACTTCGGTCTGTCGGTGAGCCTCGGTCTGGCGTTCAGCTTCATGCTGGCACCGTGGGCCGGGCGCCACGAACACACGGCAGCCGTCGCGGAGCCAGCGGCATGATGGTCGTCGTTTTCTGGCTGCTGGCCATGGCGCTGTTCGCCGTGGCCACTCGTATTGGCCGCCATTTCGGCCTGATCCCGATTGTCAGCCAGTTGCTGCTGGCGAGCTTCGGCTTGCCGCTGCTGATGTACTTCTGGATCGAACCGGGCTGGCAGCTCAGTGGCGCCGAACTGATCGCGCCAGACTGGCTGAAAAACCTCTACAGCCTGAGTTTTGCCCTGCTGCTCGGACACATTCTCAGTGATGTGATCGATCTGAAACTGGATCGGCAGAGCGTGAAAATCGCCGTGCCGAGTTTCCTCGTGCCGTTCGCCTGTGGTCTTGCCGCTGCGTATTGGCTGCTGCCGACGCAACCGTGGCTCAACTCGCTGGCCATCGGTCTGGTGTTCGCGATTACCGCGATCCCGGTGCTGTACCTGTATCTGCGCCACATCGAATATCCGCCGGCCGCCACTCGCCGATTGGTGCAGACCGCGATCCTCATTGATCTGACCTGCTGGACATTGTTCGGGCTCGCCCAAGGCAGTCTGCACCTGAGCAGTCTGTTGTTGCCGCTGGGCCTTGCCTGTGTGCCGTTGTTGTTGCGCGTCATCGGCGTACGCCGACCACTGACCTACAGCCTCGGTTTCTTCGCGTTGCTGGTGATGGCCGAGCATTACAAACTCAACGCGCTGATCTTCGGCATTGGCTATTTGCTGTGCATGGCCGCGCTGAAAGTGCCGCTGGTGCTGCCGTTGCCGGCGCGCTGGATGAACCGTTTGCAGACGTGGCTGGCGATCCCGCTGATTCTGACGTTCGGCATCGTCCAGATCGACGTGCACAGTGCCCTCGCCAGCCTTGGTCCGCTGCAATGGGCGGCGCTGCTGCTGTTGCCGATTGCCAGTAAACTGCTTGGCAACTGGCTCGGCCTCGGCTGGGCCGGCGCTTCGTTCGAAGGCGCCAGCCGTTGGCGCGAAAGCGTGCTGCTGAACATTCGCGGCCTGAGCGAAATCGTCTTTCTCAATTTGCTCTTGCAACAACAACTCATCACCCCGGCGCTGTACTTCGCGCTGATGCTGATGGGCCTGATCGCGACGCTGCTACCGGCCCTTATCGGCCTGCATCGCGCGCCGCTGGATATCAAATCCCACCTGCCCCGGAGTTCACGTGCCAATCGTTGAAATGGAATCCCGTCAGGTCGTGATCATCGGTGCCGGCCCGTCCGGCGCCATCGCCGCTGCGCTGCTCAAGCGCAAGGGCCACGATGTACTGGTGATCGAGCGCCAGCATTTTCCGCGCTTTTCGATCGGCGAAAGCCTGCTCAGCCATTGCCTGGATTTCGTCGAAGAGGCGGGCATGCTCGACGCCGTCAACGCCGCCGGATTCCAGCGCAAGACCGGCGCCGCATTCGCCTGGGGCGAGCGTTACAGCGCCTTCGATTTCGGTGACACCTTTACCGGCGGCAAACCGACCACGTTTCAGGTGCAACGCGCCGATTTCGACAAACTGCTGGCCGATCAAGCGGCGCTGCAAGGCGCGGAAATCCGCTACGGCGATGCCATCGTCAGCGTCGATTTCGAACGGGCGAAACCGCAACTGCATGTGCGCCGCGAAGACAGCAGTGAATACCGCCTCGAAGCGGATTTCGTCCTCGATGCCAGTGGTTACGGCCGCGTGCTGTCACGTCTGCTGGACCTGGAAGCACCGTCTAATTTCCCGGTGCGTCAGGCGGTGTTCACCCACGTTGAAGATCACATCGACAACCCGGCATTCGACCGCGAGAAAATCCTCGTCACCACGCATCCGGAACATCGCGATGTCTGGTTCTGGACGATCCCGTTCAGCAACGGACGCTGCTCGGTGGGTGTGGTCGCGGCGCAAGAGCACTTCAAGGGCCGCGACAGCGATCTGGATGCCTGCCTGCGCAGCTTCATCGCCGAAACCCCAAGCCTTGCCGGCGTACTCGACAAGGCTGTGTGGGACACCCCGGCGCGCACCCTCGGCGGTTACGCCGCCAATGTGAAAACCCTGCACGGGGCGGGCTTCGCCCTGCTCGGCAACGCGGCAGAATTTCTCGACCCGGTGTTCTCCTCCGGCGTGACCATCGCCATGCGCTCGGCGAGCATGGCCGCCGCCGTGCTGCACCGTCAGTTACAAGGTGAAACGGTCGACTGGCAAAGCGAATTCGCCGAGCCGCTCAAGCGCGGCGTCGACACCTTCCGCTGCTACGTCGAGGGCTGGTATGCCGGCACGTTTCAAGACGTGATTTTTTATGAAGACAGTCAGGCGGAAATCCGTCGGATGATTTGCTCGATCCTCGCCGGCTACGCCTGGGATGAGCGCAACCCGTTCGTCAGCGAAGCGCGCCGTCGCTTGAAGATGATTTCCGAACTTTGTGCAAAGGACGCCACATGAACTACTTAAGCGACAGCTACGTCGAGGAAACCCGCTTTGGTTTCTGGTTCCTGCGCAGCCACACCTGGCAGCACCACGTGTTGCGTGTCGCGATCAATGACTTGCGCGGGCTGTTCAGTGAAGCGCTGCCGGAACATCCTGTGTTGCTGGATGCCGGTTGCGGTCAGGGCAAGTCCTTCGGCCATCTGCGCCAGACCTTTGCGCCGCAGCGCTTGATCGGCGTTGATGCCGACCCGCACAGCCTTGAGTTGAGTGGCGAAGAAGCGGCGCGCCTGGATCTGCACGTAGAGCTGATCGGCAGTGACTGCGCGACGCTCAATGTGCCGGACGCCAGCGTTGATCTGCTGTTCTGCCACCAGACCTTTCATCATCTGGTCGAGCAGGAAAAGGCTTTGGCCGAGTTTTACCGGGTGCTGAAACCGGGTGGCTATCTGCTGTTCGCCGAGTCCACCGAGGCTTACATTGATACTTGGGTGATCCGCTGGTTGTTCCGCCATCCGATGCACGTGCAAAAGAGTGCGGCGCAGTATCTGCAGATGATTCGCGGGCAGGGTTTCGAGTTTGCCGAGAAGAATGTCTCGTACCCGTATCTGTGGTGGAGCCGGTCGAAGGATTTTGGCTTGCTGGAACGGTTTGGCTTACGCAAACCGAAACCGTTTGGGCAGCGTGAGGAAACGCTGGTCAACGTGGTAGCGCGCAAGCCGCTGCAAGGTACTTTCTGATGCACAGCTATCGACGCACACCCTGGGATAGCGGTGTGTCAGTCAACAAAAATGCTCGATGTGCCAGCGCCATCGCTGGCAAGCCAGCTCCCACAAGGTTTGTGGTGTGGCTAATGTTGGTGGTATTTGTCCTCCTGAGTGCCTGCGCCAGCCAGGCCCCGCTGCCTGCGAGCAACCCGACATTGCCGCTGCCGCTGCAATTGCACATTGAACGCAATCAAGCCGAACAACGCCAGGACTGGCTGCTGGTGATCCAGCGCGAAGGCCCGGGCATCCGCTGGTCGATGATGGATCCGCTGGGTATTCCGCAAGCGCGTCAGCAACTGATCGACGGCCACTGGCAGGCCGATGGGCTGTTGCCGCCGAACCCGGAAGCCCGCGAATTGTTTGCTGCGCTGTTATTCGCCCTGACCCCGTCCGGCGAACTGCTGCGAAATTACCCCGCCGCGCAACAACAGGGACAGCAACGCGCTCTGCCGGCGCGCTGGGATATCCGTTATTCACAACCGTTGAGCTTCGAATTGAACCTGCCCCAAGGCCCGCACTACCGCGTTTCTCCGCTGGGTGAACCGACACCATGACCGCTTACCTGAATGCCCTCGGCGTGATTTGCGCACTGGGCCGCGACAAACATGCCGTCGCGCGCAACCTGTTCGCCGGCGACTGCTCAGGCATGCGCCGCGAGTCCGGCTGGGTGGCGGAGCGTGAGTTGCCGGTCGCTGCCGTCCAGGGTGAACTGGCGCCGATCCCGGCAGAACTCGCCGATCAGCGCAGCCGCAATAACCAGCTGTTGCTGGAAGCGGCATTGCAGATTCGCAATGAGATCGACCAGGCGATCCAGACTTATGGCCGCGAGCGCATCGGCGTGGTCCTCGGCACCAGCACTTCGGGCATCGACGAGGCCAGCCGTGGTTTGGCGCACTACATCCGCGAGCAGCGTTTCCCGGCGGAATACGACTACCGCCAACAGGAGCTCGGCGCCCCGGCCAATTTCCTCGCCGACTGGCTGCAACTGAGCGGCCCGGCCTATGTGATTTCCACGGCGTGCACCTCCAGCGCCCGCGCATTGATGAGCGCTCAGCGTCTGCTCGATCTGGGCCTGTGCGACGCGGTGCTGTGTGGCGGCGTCGACAGCCTGTGCAAACTGACCCTCAACGGTTTCTCGTCACTCGAAGCGATATCCGACGAGCGCTGCAATCCGTTCTCGGCCAACCGCAGCGGCATCAATATCGGCGAAGCAGCTGTGCTGTTCGTCATGAGCAAACAACAGGGCGAAGGCCCGGCCATTGCCTTGCTCGGCGCCGGTGCCAGTTCCGACGCCCATCACATTTCCGCCCCCGAGCCGACCGGGCGCGGTGCCCTGCAAGCAATGCAGAAAGCCTTGAGCCGCGCTCATCTGCAAGCAGCGCAGATCAGCTACCTGAACCTGCACGGCACCGCCACCCAACACAACGACGCGATGGAAAGTCTGGCGGTTGCGACGCTGTTCCCGGAGGGCGTCGCCTGCTCCTCGACCAAACCGATGACCGGCCATACCCTCGGCGCGGCCGGTGCGCTGGAAGCGGCGTTTTGCTGGCTAAGCCTGAGCGCCGACAACCCCGCTCACGCCTTGCCGCCACACGTCTGGGACGCTCAGGCTGATCCCGCGCTGCCGTCGCTGCAGTGGGTGACCGCGAGCGAGCGCCTGACGTCCATTGCACCCCGCTACCTGATGAGCAACTCGTTTGCCTTCGGCGGCAATAACGTCAGCCTGATTATCGGAGACGCCCCATGACGGCCTGGCCGCTCGCCGAACTGCTGCCCCATGCGGGTGACATGATTCTGATCGACAGCATCTCAAGCTTTGACGATGAGCAGATTTTCACCCGCCTCACGGTCAAGCCCGATGGCTTGTTCAATCTGCCCGACGGCAGCCTGCCAGCCTGGGTCGGCATCGAGCTGATGGCGCAAAGCGTCGCCGCTTTTGCCGGTTGCCACGCAAAGCAGAAAGGCAATCCGGTGGAGCTGGGCTTTCTGCTAGGCACACGCAAGTTCGAGTGCAACGTCGAAGCGTTTCCCGCCGGCACCGATCTGACCATTCATGGTCTGCGCTCGCTGGAAGACGACAACGGCATGGGTGTCTTCGAATGCCATATCAATGGCGATGGCATTCATGCCAGCGCGCGCCTGAATGTGTTCCGTCCGCCTCAGGTCAATCAATATCTGCAACAGACACAGGAGTCGAACGATGACTGAATCCGTACTGGTCACCGGCTCCAGCCGTGGCATCGGCCGGGCCATTGCCTTGCGTCTGGCGCAGGCCGGGCACGATATCGTCCTGCATTGCCGCAGCGGCGTGACTGAGGCGCAAGGTGTTCAGGCGCAAATCGAAGCGCTGGGGCGCAAGGCGCGGATTCTGCAATTCGACGTTGCCGACCGGGAAACCTGCAAGGCGATCCTTGAAGCTGACGTGGAAACTCACGGCGCCTATTACGGCGTGGTGTTGAACGCCGGGCTGACCCGCGACGGCGCGTTTCCAGCGCTGAGCGATGACGATTGGGACGTAGTCCTGCGCACTAACCTCGACGGTTTCTACAACGTTCTGCACCCGGTGATGATGCCGATGATCCGCCGCCGCGCCGCCGGGCGCATTGTCTGCATCACCTCAGTGTCGGGGCTGATCGGCAACCGTGGCCAGGTCAACTACAGCGCCTCCAAGGCTGGCGTGATCGGCGCGGCAAAAGCGTTGGCGATCGAGCTGGGCAAGCGCAAAATCACGGTTAACTGCGTCGCACCGGGCCTGATCGACACGGCGATGCTGGATGAAAACGTGCCGGTGGAAGAATTGATGAAGATGATCCCCGCGCAACGCATGGGTACCCCGGAAGAGGTCGCCAGTGCAGTGAATTTCCTGATGTCGGCGGAAGCCTCGTACATCACCCGCCAGGTGCTGGCGGTCAACGGAGGCTTGTGCTGATGAAGCGCGTCGTCGTCACCGGCATGGCCGGCATCACCTCGCTGGGCAGCGACTGGGAGACCATCGCCGGCAACTTCGCGGCCAACCGCAGCGGAATTCGCCGCATGGACGAGTGGGATCGCTTCAGCGAACTCAACACGCGCCTGGCCGGGCCGATCGATGACTTCGAAGTACCTGCGCACTGGACCCGCAAGCAATTGCGCAGCATGGGCCGGGTGTCGCGGCTGGCGGTTCGTGCGGCGGAAAACGCCTTGGCTGACGCCGGTTTGCTCGGTGACGAATCGATCAAGGATGGGCGCATGGGCGTGGCTTGTGGTTCGTCCACTGGCAGCACCGACGAGATCAAAGCGTTCGGCAACATGCTGCTCAACTCGGTGGCCGAAGGCCTCAACGCCAACTCCTATGTGCGGATGATGCCGCACACCACCGCCGCCAACATCAGCATCTTCTTTGGCCTCACCGGGCGTTTGATCCCGACGTCCAGCGCCTGCACCAGCGGCAGTCAGGGCATCGGTTACGCCTACGAAGCAATCAAGTTCGGCCGCCTGCCGCTGATGCTCGCCGGCGGCGCCGAAGAGCTGTGCCCGACCGAAGCCATGGTCTTCGACGCACTCTACGCCACCAGCCTGAAAAACGATGCGCCGCAAACCAGCCCACGCCCGTACGACAAGGGCCGCGATGGCTTGGTAATCGGTGAAGGTGGCGGCATGCTGGTGCTTGAAGAGCTGGAACATGCTTTGGCGCGCGGTGCGCACATCCACGCCGAGATTGTCGGTTTCGGCAGCAACGCCGACGGCCAGCACACCACGCGCCCGGAGCAAGTAACCATGCGCCGCGCCATGGAACTGGCGCTGGAAGACGCCGGACTCGCGCCGGATGCCATCGGTTATGTAAATGGCCACGGCACCGCTACAGAACAGGGCGACATTGCCGAAACACTGGCGACCAGCAGTTTGTTCGGTGAACACATGCCGATCAGTTCGCAGAAGAGCTTCCTCGGCCACACCCTCGGCGCCTGCGGTGCGCTGGAGTCATGGTTCAGCATCGAGATGATGAACCGCGATCTGTACGTGCACACGTTCAACCTCGACGAGGTCGATCCGCACTGCGGCAAGCTCGATTACCTGCGCGGTGAATTCCGCCAGATGCATCACGACTACGTGATGAACAACAATTTCGCTTTTGGTGGCGTCAACACCTCGTTGATTTTCCGCCGCTGGCACTGACCGCAACACCTTTGGAGTGAAGGGAATGACTCAGTTTCACCGCATCGCCGCTCTGTTGGCACTGTTTTTTGTGCTCGGCGGTTGCACCAGTAAACCGGTTTACAACGCCAGGGAAGAATTCTCGCCCAATCTCGGCTTCACCCAGCAACAGATGAGCCGCGCGATCGTCACCGCGCTCAATGACCGCCAGTGGGTCGTGCAGTCGGTACGTCCGGGCATGATCAAAGCGGCAATCACTGTACGCGGTCGCCATCACGCCGAAGTCGACATCCCGTTCACCCCGACTTCGTTCGAAATCGACTACCGCAGCAGCTACGGCCTCGACGCCAAGGACGGCAAGATCCACGGTAACTACAACCGCTGGGTCAACCGCCTGCGCGACAACGTGCTCAAAGAGCTGTCGATCAACCCCGACATCGAGTTCGTCAACGATCTGGGCATCGTTAAACAGGGCGCCGACGAGCCGACCTACCTGAGCTTCCGCGAAGGCGTCAAACGCGCCACCGACGCCGGCCTGCTCGACGGCAGCGTGAAGTTCTACCTGGCCGGCGAAACCCTGCCCAAGCAAGTGCGCAAACTTGACACCGTGAGCAGCAGCCGCAAGACCAACGGCTCGAACAAATCCGACGAAGACGCCTGCTTCTGGGCGCTGCAATCGGCGCTGGCCACCCTGCAGAACGCTGCGAAAAAAGCCGACGCCAACGCCGTGATCAACATCGCCAGCGTCGACCAGCGCGATCTGTACAAAGACACCGAGAAATTCCAGTGCCGTGCCGGGCTGGTGGTGTCGAGCGTGGCGTTGCGCGGGGACTTGGCGCACGTGGATTGATGGGATTGTAGAAACGACAAAGGGCGCCATTCGGCGCCCTTTCACAAACAGGTTGGCTTGTCATCGCCGATCACCTGTCCGGCTCTGCGATGGCTGGTCGCCCAGGATCCTCAGAGTCTCACAAGCCCCTTGCGGGAACGCTCGCAGTATTGCCCGAATCATCAATCAGGACAACGGCTGGCGTTTGGCCTCACTGCGCCACTTCTGTTGCCATTACAGCCCAAGCGCCCGCCTGACTGCGGCTTTAACGGCGCAGAACTCTTCTGTTTCAAGGTGTGAGATCAAATAGACGCGCCGTCCTTCACGATCTCTGCTTTTGATCCGGTCCAGTCGGGAAAGGCTGACAGTGGCCACCATATCGCACTTCGCCCAACAGATCGGGCTGGCGCCTTGAAGATGGCTGGAGAGTTCGAAATGGTGATCAAGTAAACAATCCGGTGCAGTGGTACTGAGCGGTACGACCGTCACCAACATACTGTTGGTTCTGTGTTTTCGTATCACGACAACGGGTCTGACCTTGACCATCTCAGGTACTTCATAACCTCTGAAGTCGCAGATCAGAACACTACCTTCCTTGGGCTGGTATCGAAGTGGCATCCATGGCACTCACTTAAAGAAATCGATTCTGCGCAAGAAAACAAACGCTCGCTAAAACAGTTCGTAACCGCAAATGTGGTGAACACGGCTCCACAAGCTGAACACTCGCCACACAGCATCTACACTCGCTCATGCAGGCCATCGATACGCCTGTCAGAACGGCGGGCCCGGTCGGTCGAGCACTCGCGGTTCTCTTTCACCGTCAAGGAGATGACCATGCAAGTGAAAGCCCTGATCGCCGCTGCGCTTTTCGCGCTACTGCCCAGCGCCAGCCACGCCACCAACCTGATGTACATGCCCTTCGAAACCGTGCTGTCGGACGCGATTCGCGCCGGGCGGCTGGATGGCAGTGTGAAGTTCTATCTGCTCGGCAATGGGCCGCAGGGCACGCAGCAGTTGTTGCGGCGTGGGGTGGTCAGTGATCTGAAAACCAACGGTTTCAACAAGAGTGACCACGATTCCTGCGAGTGGGTGTTGCAGTCAAATCTGATTAAGTTACAGGCTGATGCCAAGCGGGTCGGGGCGAATGCGGTAGTGAATATCGTCAGTTACTACGACCAGCATGTGCGCAAGGATTTGAATACGTACGAGTGCCGGGCGGGGATATTTGTCACGCGAGTAGCACTGAAGGGGGATTTGGTGCGGTTGCCCTGAAAGGTTGGGGGCTTGGACTGACATCTTCGCGAGAAGGCTCGCTCCCACCTTGGAATGCGTTCCCTGTGGGAGCGAGCCTGCTCGCGATTTGATTGCGCAGCAATCACACCTTTGATGGTTCAACCTTGCGTGTGAGCAGCTCGACAAACGCCTTGGCCATCGGTGACTTCTGATCCTTGCGCTGCACCAGCCACACCGCAGACACCGCTTCCGGATCGAGCAACGGTCGGTAGACCACGCCGTCGATGCGCATCCGCTGATAGGACGCCGGCAGCACCGAAACCCCCAGCCCCGCTGCGACCAGACCGATAATAGTCATCGCCTCGCCCGCCTCTTGGGCGAAGTGCGGGCTGAACCCGGCATCACGCGCCAGACTCAGCAATTGTGCATACAGCCCGCTGCCGTAGCTGCGCGGAAAGAACACGAACGGCTCCAGCGCCAGCGCCGAGAGGAACAGCCCTTCTTCACTGCCCTGCGCCAGTGGATGCTTGGAACCAAGCACCGCGACCAGCGGCTCACGCATCAACTCCACCACGCTGAGCGAATCCGGCAACCCCAGCGGGCGCATGATGCCGACCTCGATCGACTCGTCCACCAGGCCCTCGGCAACTTGCGTGCTACTCATTTCGCGCAGGTTCAGATGCACCGCCGGGAAACGCTGGCGAAAGGAAAAGATCGCCTGCGGAATAGTCGAGTTGAACGGCGCCGACGAGGTGAAACCAATCTTCAACTCGCCCAATTCACCGAGTTGCGCACGCCGGGCGACATCCGCCGCCTTATCGACCTGCGCCAGCACCAGCCGCGCCTCCTCCAGAAACAACCGCCCGGCCTCACTCAACTCGACCCGACGATTGGTGCGCTCGAACAGCCGCGCGCCAACCTCTTGCTCCAGCGCCTGAATCTGCTGGCTCAGCGGCGGCTGCGAGATGCCAAGCACCTGTGCGGCGCGGCCGAAATGCAGTTCTTCGGCAACGGCGATGAAGTAGCGCAGATGACGCAATTCCATGGAAACCCCATTAGGTCGTTAAAGCTATCAAACAGGTCGAACAATATATTGGATAGAAACATTAGCCAGCTATATGATTTTTTCATTGCCTGCCTGGCCGTGCCCTCCGAGGTCTGAAGTGAAAACTGCTGTCGCGCCCCTAGCCCATGAAGTCCCGCCTGCTGCGGCCGACGATGTCGTCGCCGAGCTGCAAGAGATCTACATCGAAAAAGGCACGCCGATGTTCATGCGCACGGTGCTGGCGCTGTTCAGCGGCGGCTTCGCGACGTTTGCCCTGCTCTATTGCGTGCAGCCGATGATGCCGCTGTTGTCCCACGAGTACGGAATCAACGCCGCGCAGAGCAGCCTGATCCTCTCGGTGGCCACCGGCATGCTCGCCATCGGCCTGCTGATCACCGGGCCGATCTCTGATCGGATCGGGCGCAAACCGGTGATGGTGACTGCGCTGTTCGCAGCGGCGCTGTGCACCATGGCCAGTGCGATGATGCCGAGTTGGCAAGGCGTGCTGATCATGCGTGCGCTGATCGGGCTGTCGCTGAGCGGACTTGCGGCGGTGGCAATGACGTATTTGAGTGAAGAAATTCATCCGCAACACATTGGCTTGGCGATGGGTTTATACATCGGCGGCAACGCGATTGGCGGGATGAGCGGGCGCTTGATCACCGGTGTGCTGATCGATTTTGTCAGCTGGCACACGGCGATGCTGGTGATCGGCGGTCTGGCGATGATTGCCGCAGCGGTGTTCTGGAAAATCCTTCCCGAATCGCGCAACTTCCGCTCGCGCTCGCTGCATCCGCGCAGCTTGCTTGACGGCTTCACCATGCACTTTCGCGATGCCGGTCTGCCGCTGCTGTTTCTTGAAGCGTTCGTGTTGATGGGCGCGTTTGTCACGCTGTTCAACTACATCGGTTATCGCTTGCTGGCCGCGCCGTACAACCTCGATCAGGTGTTCGTTGGATTGTTGTCGGTGGTGTATCTGTCGGGGATCTACAGCTCGGCGAAGATTGGCTCACTGGCGGACAAACTGGGGCGACGCAAGGTGCTGTGGGCGACCATTGCGCTGATGTTTGCGGGTCTTGCGTTGACGATGTTTACGCCGCTGCCGCTGGTGATTGTCGGCATGTTGATCTTCACCTTTGGCTTCTTTGGCGCGCATTCGGTGGCGAGCAGCTGGATTGGTCGGCGGGCGACCAAGGCCAAGGGGCAGGCGTCGTCGTTGTATCTGTTCAGTTATTACGCCGGGTCGAGCATTGCCGGGACGGCGGGCGGGGTGTTCTGGCATCTCGGCGGGTGGAACGGGATTGGCCTGTTTATCGGCTCGTTGTTGCTGATCGCGCTGCTGGTAGCGTTGAAACTGGCGAAGTTGCCGCCGTTGCAGGGTGTTAAGGCCTGACACAAAACCCCTGTAGGAGTGAGCCTGCTCGCGATAGCGGTGTGTCAGCCAACACATCGGTCGACTGACACACCGCTATCGCGAGCAGGCTCACTCCTACAATTGATCTGTGTCCGACGTTGGATCGCGGAAACAAAAACGCCCGGCATTTAGCCGGGCGTTTTTTATTGTGTGGCGATCACTCGTGATACTGCGCCGACAGTTCATGCACCGCACGCAGGAACGCACCCGCATGCTCCGGATCAACCTCAGGGGTGATGCCATGGCCGAGGTTGAACACGTGGCCGCTGCCCTTGCCATAGCTGGCCAGAATGCGCCCGACTTCAGTGCGGATCGCTTCCGGTTTGGCGTAAAGCACGGTCGGGTCCATGTTGCCTTGCAGCGCAACTTTGTCGCCAACGCGGGCGCGGGCGTTGCCGATGTCGCAGGTCCAGTCCAGACCCAAGGCGTCGGCGCCCGCCTCGGCAATGCTTTCCAGCCACAGGCCGCCGTTCTTGGTGAAAAGGATCACCGGCACCTTACGACCGTCGTTTTCGCGAATCAGGCCGCTGACGATTTTCTTCATGTAAGCCAGCGAGAACTCCTGATACGCCGCTGCCGATAGGTTGCCGCCCCAGGTATCGAAGATCTGCACCGCTTGCGCGCCGGCCATGATCTGGCCGTTGAGGTACGAGGTCACCGACTGCGCCAGTTTATCCAGCAGCAGGTGCATGGCTTGCGGGTTGTCGTAGAGCATCGCCTTGGTCTTGCGGAAGTCCTTCGACGAGCCGCCTTCAACCATGTAGGTCGCCAGTGTCCACGGGCTGCCGGAGAAACCGATCAGCGGCACGCGACCGTTCAGTTCGCGACGGATGGTGCTGACCGCGTCCATCACGTAGCCGAGGTCTTTGTGCGGATCAGGGATCGGCAACGCTTCGATATCAGCGAGGGTGCTGACGACTTTTTTGAAGCGCGGACCTTCACCGGTCTCGAAGTACAGGCCCTGGCCCATGGCATCGGGGATGGTGAGGATGTCGGAAAACAGGATCGCCGCGTCCAGTTGTGGATAGCGGTCGAGCGGTTGCATGGTGACTTCGCAGGCGAATTCCGGATTCATGCACAGGCTCATGAAATCACCGGCGTGGGCGCGGCTGGCGCGGTATTCCGGCAGGTAGCGACCGGCCTGACGCATCATCCACACCGGGGTGACGTCAACGGGTTGCTTGAGCAGGGCGCGGAGGAAACGGTCGTTCTTCAGGGCAGTCATGTCGGCATCCGGAAAAAAAGTGCGGGCATTTTCTCAGAGCGCGACGCAAAAGGCACGGATGCAGGTCAGCCTTTTGTCTATCGGGTCAATTTATTGCGTTGGAATGCAGATTTTTGCAGCAACACAAAGCACTGTGGGAGCTGGCTTGCGAGCGATGCAGACACCTCGTTTTGTCAGATTGACCGAGGTGATGCTATCGCTGGCAAGCCAGCTCCCACAG
>NZ_AKJR01000082.1:70-16866 GCF_000282235.1 Pseudomonas sp. GM24
TAGGGTGAGGGGCTTTTGACCTCAGGCTTTACGCCAATTCAAAATCACCAGCGTCAAAACCCCCGCGACAATCCCCCAAAACGCCGAACCAATGGAAAACAACGTCAGCCCCGACGCCGTGACCATAAAGGTAATCAACGCCGCCTCCCGTTCCTTCACCTCGGCCATGGCAATGCTCAAACCATTGATGATCGAACCAAACAGCGCCAGCGCGGCAATCGACAGCACCAATTCCTTCGGCAGCGCGGCAAACAGCGCTGCCAACGTGGCGCCGAACACCCCGGCAATCCCGTAGAAAATCCCGCACCAGACCGCAGCGGTGTAGCGCTTGTTGCGATCCTCATGGGCATGCGGCCCGGTGCAAATCGCCGCGCTGATGGCGGCGAGGTTGATGCCGTGGGAGCCGAACGGCGCCAGTAATAGTGAAGCGATGCCGGTGGTGGTGATCAGCGGCGAGGCCGGGACGTTGTAACCGTCGGCGCGCAGGACGGCGATGCCGGGCATGTTCTGCGAGGTCATCGCGACCACGAACAGCGGAATGCCAATGCTGATGGTCGCTGCCAACGAGAAGTGCGGCGTGGTCCACACCGGCGTCGCCACTTCCAGATGAAAGCCGCTGAAATCCAGCAGCCCCATGAAGCCAGACAGCGCGGTGCCGATCAGCAGCGCGGCGAGCACGGCATAACGCGGCGACAGACGCTTGACCAGCAAATAAGTGAAGAACATTCCCAGCACCAGCCCGGTGCGATGCTGCGCGGCAACGAAGATTTCGCTGCCGATCTTGAACAGAATCCCCGCCAGTAATGCTGCCGCCAAGGAGGCCGGGATCTTTTTTACCAGGCGTTCGAAGCTGCCGGTCAGGCCGCAGATCGTCACCAGCACGGCGCAGGTGATGTAGGCGCCAATGGCCTCGCCATAACTGACGCCGCCGAGGCTGGTGATCAGCAACGCTGCGCCCGGTGTCGACCAGGCGATGGTGATGGGCGTGCGATAACGCAGCGAGAGGCCGATCGAACACACCGCCATGCCGATCGAGATCGCCCAGATCCACGAAGAAATCTGCCCGCTGGTCAGGCCCGCCGCTTGCCCGGCCTGGAACATCAGCACCAGCGAGCTGGTGTAGCCGGTCATCATCGCAATGAAACCGGCGACGATGGCCGACGGCGAGGTGTCGGAGAAGGGCCGCAATTGAGTGTGCGTGGCGTCGTTCATGACGGCGGTGTTCCTTATACCAATGAAGATGTCCGCCATAGCGCTAACCCTTGTAGGAGCTGCCGAAGTCTGCGATCTGTTGATCTAGCTTCTCAAAATCAAAGTCAAAAGATCGCAGCCTTCGGCAGCTGCTACAGGGTAGGTGGTGTTCTGGCAGCGGATTCTGCGATCAAGCCTAAACTCAAACGTAACGGATCGTTGCAATACAGCGGAGGTCACAAACAGCCATACAGTCGTGTTGCCACCATCCATTGTGTACAATCGCGCTGTTTTTTACGCGATACTTGCCAGCGACCTACTGTGCCGTATTACAGTCACGGTCTATTCGCCGCAGTTCTCCCGACTCGAGTGCCCATGAACGAACAGTTGCAACCCCTCAAGAAACAACCGCGAGCAGGCAAAGCCGGCCGCAGCGGTACCCAGGACGATATTGTCTACGCGCATATCTTCGAGGCCATCCTCGAACAGCGTCTGGCGCCCGGCACAAAATTGAGCGAAGAAGCGCTGGGGGAAATCTTCGGGGTCAGCCGCACCATCATTCGCCGCGCGCTGTCGCGTCTGGCCCATGAGGGCGTGGTGCTGTTGCGGCCGAACCGTGGCGCCGTCGTCGCCAGCCCGAGTGTTGAAGAGGCGCGTCAGGTGTTTCTCGCTCGCCGTCTGGTCGAGCGCGCGATCACAGAGTTGGCCGTGCAACACGCCACCGCCGAGCAGATTGCCGAGTTGCGCCAGATGGTCAACGACGAGCGCGACAGCTTCTCGCGCGGTGATCGCGGCGCCGGTATTCGGCTGTCGGGCGAATTCCACCTGAAACTGGCGGAAGCGGCGATGAACGCCCCGTTGATCAGCTTCCAGCGCAGCCTCGTTTCGCAGACGTCGCTGATCATTGCCCAGTACGAAAGCGGCAACCGTTCGCACTGCTCGTATGACGAACACACCCAGTTGATCGACGCGATCGAGAAACGTGACGGTGAGTTGGCGGTGAATCTGATGATGCATCACATGGATCACATCGACAGCAAGCTCAACCTCGATGAGGAAGGCGCGTCGGATGATCTGCATGCGGTGTTCTCGCATTTGTTGCAGACCAAGAAGCCGGGGCGCCCTGCGGCCAAGCTCTAAATGACACCGAGTCGCCCCAATCGCTGGCAAGCCAGCTCCCACAGGGAGTTGTGGGGTTCACCAAATCTGCGATACATCGAGAAACCTGTGGGAGCTGGCTTGCCAGCGATAGCAATCTGACAGGCAACAAAAAATCCCCCGGGGTACACACCACCGGGGGATTTTTTATGCCTTGGAAAAGCTTAGCGCTGATGCACCAAAGCACCTGCCGCATACGTCTGCTGCACCGTGCGGTCATCGCCCAGCGTCATCAGAACAAACAACGTTTCGGCAATGTTGTTGGCCTGCTTCAAGCGGTAGCTCAGCAGCGGTGTGGCGTTGTAATCGAGCACCAGGAAGTCAGCATCCGAACCCGGTTGCAGGTTGCCGATCTTGTCTTCCAGACGCAGCGCCCGCGCGCCGCCCAGCGTCGCCAGATACAGCGACTTGAACGGGCTCAGTCGCGCACCTTGCAGTTGCATCACTTTGTACGCTTCGTTCAGTGTTTGCAGCAGCGAGAAACTGGTGCCGCCACCGACGTCAGTGCCCAGACCGACATTGAGTTTGTGCTTCTCGGCCATCGGCAAGTTGAACAAGCCGCTGCCGAGGAACAAGTTCGAGGTCGGGCAGAACGAGATCGCCGAGCCGGTTTCCGCCAGGCGCGCGCATTCGTCGTCGCACAGGTGCACGCCGTGGGCGAATACCGAGCGCTCGCCGAGCAATTGGTAGTGATCGTAAACGTCGAGATAGCCCTTGCGCTCCGGGAACAGCTCCTTGACCCACTCGATTTCCTTGAGGTTTTCGCTGATGTGGGTCTGCATGTACAGATCCGGGTATTCGCTCAGCAGTTGCCCGGCGAGGGTCAGTTGTTCCGGAGTACTGGTCGGCGCGAAGCGTGGAGTAACTGCATAGTGCAGACGACCCTTGCCGTGCCAGCGCTCGATCAGCGACTTGCTTTCGACGTAGCTCGATTCGGCGGTGTCGGTCAGGTAGTCCGGCGCGTTGCGGTCCATCATCACCTTGCCGGCGATCATGCGCAGGTCGAGCTTTTCGGCGGCTTCGAAGAACGAGTTTACCGACTGCGGGTGCACGCTGCCGAAGACCAGCGCGGTGGTGGTGCCGTTGCGCAGCAGTTCCTTGATGAAAATGTCCGCGACCTCATCGGCGTGGGCCTTGTCGCCGAACTGGCTTTCGCACGGGAAGGTGTAGGTGTTCAGCCAGTCGAGCAATTGCTCGCCGTAGGCACCGACCATGCCGGTTTGCGGCAGGTGAATGTGGGTGTCGATGAAGCCCGGGGTGATCAACGCGTCCTGGTAGTGCTCGATTTCGATGTCCGCCGGCAACGTCGGCAGCAAATCACTGGCGTGGCCAAGGGCGCTGATCTTGCCGCCATCGACCACCAGCAGGCCGTCCTCGAAATATTCGTAGGAGGCTTCGATCCCGACTTCGGCGGGGTCGGCGATGCTGTGCAGGATGGCGGCGCGGTAGGCTTTGCGAGTCAGAGGCATGAGGGTTCTCTAATCAGTTTGAGGCTTTGAGTTTGGTCGCCTGACTGCGCCGCGAAACCGGCAGCAGTTTGGCAATCGGTTCGGCGCTGGCAGTCTGCTGGCCGAAGTTGGCGTTGTAGGTGGCGATGATTTCGCCGGCGATGGAGATGGCGATTTCCACAGGCAGTTTGCCTTTGACTTCGCCGATGCCCATCGGGCAGCGCATGCGTTGCACGCCGCCGCTGTCGAAACCGCGATCACGCAAACGGTGTTCGAACTTCGCGCGTTTGGTCTTCGAACCGATCAGGCCGAAGTAGGCGAAGTCGTTGCGCTTGAGGATCGCGGCAGTGAGTTCAAGGTCGAGCTGATGGTTGTGGGTCATGACGATGCAATAACTGCCGGCGGGCAGCTCATCGATTTCATCCACAGGCTCTTCGGAAACGATTTTACGCACGCCGTGGGGGATCTGTTCGGGGAATTCGGCCTCGCGCGAATCGATCCAGCGCACCCGGCAGGGCAGGCTGGCGAGCAGCGGCACCAAAGCGCGGCCAACGTGACCGGCACCGAACACGGCGATTTGCGCCTGCACCTGGCCCATCGGTTCGAACAGCAACACGGTGGCGCCGCCGCAGCACTGGCCCAGGCTGGCGCCAAGGCTGAAGCGCTCCAGATGAGTGTCCTGCTTGCCGCTGGCGAGCATGTCGCGGGCGATCTGCATGGCTTTGTATTCCAGATGCCCGCCACCAATGGTGTCGAAGCTCTGGTTAGCGCTGATGACCATTTTCGAACCGGCGTTGCGTGGCGTCGAGCCGAGTTCTTCGATGATCGTCACCAGCACACAGGGTTCGCCCTGGTTCTGCAGGTCGGCGAGGGCGTCGATCCAGTTGTACATAGTTCACCCCTACAACATCGTTGTCTGTTCGGGCCTCATCGCTGGCAAGCCAGCTCCCACAGGATTTGCGGTGTAACGCCTATCGGTTAAACGCCACAAAAACCTGTGGGAGCTGGCTTGCCAGCGATTGGCCGCGCCTCGGTCTTTAGAGCGGAGCCAGCTCGGTTTCAGCTTCAACGGCTTTCACCGCTTTCAGCTGACGCATCTGCTCGCAACCCCATAACACCCGCTCCGGCGTCGCCGGCGCATCGATCTGCGGCTGATGCTTGTAATCACCGAGGCTTGCCACCGCATCCTTGATCGCACACCACGAAGCAATCCCGAGCATGAACGGCGGTTCACCGACAGCCTTGGAATGGAACACGGTGTCTTCCGGGTTCTTGCGGTTTTCCACCAGTTTCACCCGCAGATCCAGAGGCATGTCCGCCACCGCCGGGATCTTGTAGCTGGCCGGGCCGTTGGTCATCAGCTTGCCTTTGTTGTTCCAGACCAGCTCTTCCATGGTCAGCCAGCCCATGCCCTGGATGAAGCCACCCTCGACCTGACCGATGTCGATGGACGGGTTCAGCGAGGCGCCGACGTCGTGAAGAATGTCGGTGCGCAGCATCTTGTACTCGCCGGTCAGGGTGTCGACGATCACTTCGCAGCACGCCGCGCCGAAGGCGAAGTAGTAGAACGGACGCCCACGCGCCTGGCTGCGGTCGTAGTAGATTTTCGGAGTCTTGTAGAAGCCAGTGCTCGACAGCGACACCTGATTGAAATACGCCTGCTGGATCAGCGCTTCAAAGGTCAGGATATGGTCGCGAACACGCACATGGCCGTTGTGGAATTCAACGTCTTCTTCAGTGACTTTGAAGTGACGGGCAGCGAATTCGATCAGGCGTTTCTTGATGATTTCCGCCGCGTTCTGCGCCGCTTTACCGTTCAAGTCGGCACCGCTCGACGCTGCCGTCGGCGAGGTGTTCGGCACCTTGTCGGTGTTGGTCGCGGTGATCTGCACCCGATCGATTTCGACCTGGAACACTTCGGCCACGACCTGCGCGACTTTGGTGTTCAGGCCCTGACCCATTTCCGTGCCGCCATGGTTCAGGTGGATGCTGCCATCGGTGTAAATGTGGATCAGCGCGCCGGCCTGGTTCAAGAAGCTGGCGGTGAAGGAAATGCCGAATTTCACCGGGGTCAGCGCTAGGCCTTTTTTCAGGATCGGGCTGTTGGCGTTGTAGCGACGAATGGCTTCGCGGCGCTCGTGGTACTGGCTGCTTTCTTCCAGTTCGGCGGTCATCTCTTCGAGCATGTTGTGCTCGACGGTCTGGTAGTAGTGGGTGACGTTGCGCTCGGTCTTGCCGTAGTAGTTGGCCTTGCGCACCGCGAGTGGGTCGAGTTGCAGGTGACGAGCAATCGCGTCCATCACTTCCTCGATCGCGACCATGCCTTGCGGACCACCGAAACCACGGTAAGCGGTGTTCGACGCGGTGTTGGTCTTGCAGCGGTGCCCGTTGATGGTCGCATCGCCGAGGTAGTACGAGTTGTCCGAGTGGAACATCGCCCGGTCAACGATCGACGCGGACAAGTCCGGCGAGCAGCCGCAGTTGCCGGCCAGATCCATGTTGATCCCGTGCAGGCGTCCGGTGCTGTCGAAGCCGACGTCGTATTCGACGTAGAACGGGTGACGCTTGCCGGTCATCAGCATGTCTTCGACGCGCGGCAGGCGCATCTTGGTCGGCTGACCGGTGAGGTGCGCAACCACCGCGCACAGGCACGCCGGGCTGGCGGCTTGAGTTTCCTTGCCGCCGAAACCACCGCCCATGCGGCGCATGTCGACGACGATTTTATTCATCGATACGTCGAGCACTTCGGCGACCAGTTTCTGCACTTCGGTCGGGTTCTGCGTCGAGCAGTAGACGATCATGCCGCCGTCTTCGGTGGGCATCACCGAGGAGATTTGTGTCTCCAGATAAAAGTGTTCCTGACCGCCGATGTGCAGCGTGCCTTGAATGCGATGTTCAGCGGTCGCCAGTGCCGAGACCGAATCGCCGCGCTGGTGGGTGTGGCTGTCGAGCACGAAATGGCGTTTGCGCAGGGCTTCGACGACGTCCAGCACCGGCTCGAGATCTTCGTATTCGATGATCGCCGCCATCGCGGCTTTGCGCGCGGTTTCCAGATCTTTCGCGGCGACGGCGAGCACCGGTTGACCGACGAATTGCACGTCATCGATGGCCAGCAGCGGGTCGCCCGGCAACAATGGGCCTATGTCTTTCAGGCCCGGCACGTCTTCGTGGGTGATGGCGATGCGCACGCCTTCGAAGGCGTAGCACGGCGAGGTGTCGATGCTGATGATTTTTGCGTGGGCGCGGTCCGACAGGCGTGCGTACAGGTGCAACTGGTTGGGAAATTCCAGGCGGTCATCGATGTACTGCGCCTCACCAGACACGTGCTTGGCGGCGCTGTCGTGCTTGACGCTGCGGCCGACACCGGAGGTCAGGTCCTTGGCGAACAATTCAGCCAGTTCAGCTTGAGTTTTCTCTACGCCGTGATGGTTAGACATAAGCGGTCACCCGAGTCTCGATGTGCGGTGTTTGCAGTTCGATGAAGTATTTGCGCAGTAGGTTCTGCGCGCTGAGCAGGCGATATTCCTTGCTGGCGCGGAAGTCCGAGAGCGGGGTGAAATCTTCCGCCAGTGCAGCGCAGGCGCGCTCGACCACGGCGTTGTTGAACGGCGCACCGATCAGTGCGGCTTCACAGTGGGCGGCGCGTTTCGGGATCGCGGCCATACCACCGAACGCCATGCGCGCATCGGTGATTACGCCGTTTTCGACGCGCAGGTTGAACGCGGCGCAGACGGCGGAGATGTCGTCGTCCAGACGCTTGGAGACTTTGTAGGCACGGAACAATTGCTCGGCGCTGGCGCGCGGCACGATGATCTTCTCGATGAATTCACTTTCCTGACGGGCGGTGACTTTGTAGTCGATGAAGTAATCCTCGAGGTTCAGGGTGCGGCGGGTTTCGCCTTTGCACAGCACCACCTGCGCGCCGAGGGCGATCAGCAGCGGTGGCGAGTCACCGATCGGCGAGGCGTTGCCGATGTTGCCGCCGAGGGTGCCCTGGTTGCGGATTTGCAGCGAGGCGAAGCGGTGCAGCAGTTCGCCGAAATCCGGGTACTCGGCGTTCAACGCTTCGTAGCAGTCGGAGAGGGCGGTGGCGGCGCCGATTTCGATGCGGTCTTCGAAGGTTTCGATGCGCTTCATTTCGGCGACGTTGCCGACATAGATCATCACCGGCAAAGTGCGGTGGAACTGAGTGACTTCCAGTGCCAGATCGGTGCCGCCGGCGAGCAGGCGCGCTTGTGGGTACGCGTCATAAAGGTCGGCCAGATCAGCGACGGTCAGCGGCACCAGGCAGCGTTTGTCGCCGCTGTTGAGTTCGCCGATATCGGTCGGGGCGATGGCTTTCAGGCGGGCGATGGTTTCCGCTTCGCGGGCATCGAACTGATCCGCTTGCTTGCCGCAGCAGGATTGTTCGGCAGCGGCCAGAATCGGCCGGTAGCCAGTGCAGCGGCAGAGGTTGCCGGCCAGCGCTTCGTGGGCCTTGGCCTGATCCGGTGCATCGCTGTTCTTTTGCAGGGCGAACAGCGACATGACGAAGCCGGGGGTGCAGAAACCGCACTGCGAGCCATGGCACTCGACCATGGCTTTCTGCACGCTGTGCAGTTCGCCTTGGTGTTTGAGGTCTTCCACGCTGATCAGTTGTTTGCCGTGCAACGACGACACAAAGGTCAGGCACGAGTTGAGGCTGCGATAGCGAATGTGTTCGCGGCCAGCGTCATCCGTCTGTAACTCGCCGACCACCACGGTGCAGGCGCCGCAGTCACCGCTGGCGCAACCTTCTTTGGTGCCGGACTTGCCCACGTGTTCACGCAGGTAATTGAGCGCAGTCAGATTCGGGTCCAGGGCGTGCTCGCTACGGAGTTCCTGGTTAAGTAAAAACTGGATCACGGAAGGCCTCGCAGACTCATTATTGTTGTTAACCGACGTGAACCGAATTTAGCAGGTCTGACTTTTCGGTCAATGGTTTTCTGACTTAAAGGTCAGGAAAATGCGTTTCGTCGATCAACTACGTGTCTATTCAGTATTGACCCTCATTGGATCCCCTGCTTTTTTGCGGGAATCGTGCCAAAAACCGCTGAGTGGGCACTCCGCCATGACCGTGCATTTGCGCTACACTGCGCCGCTTGTGCAGATCGATAGAGTTTGAAGGACAACCATGACGTTCAAGGCGCCGGACAGCCTCGCCGAGCAAATCGCTCACCACCTCGCCGAACGCATCATTCGTGGCGAAATGAAGCCGGGAGAGCGCATCCAGGAACAGAAGGTCACGCTGGCGCTGAACGTCAGCCGCGGTTCGGTCCGCGAAGCCTTGTTGATCCTCGAACGCCGCCACCTGATCGCGATCCTGCCGCGTCGTGGCGCGCACGTCACCGAACTGACGCCGCACAAGGTGCAGAGCCTATGCACGCTGATGAGCGAGTTGTACATCCTGCTCGGCAATTCGGTGGCCAATGGCTGGCAAGTGCAGTCGGACATGGCGCCGTTCGTGCAGATCCAGCAGCGCCTGACCGCCAGCTACGAGCGTCAGGACATCCGCAGCTTCGTCGATGAAAGCTTCGCCGTGATGCGCGCCGCCTATCCGTTCGCCAACAACCCGTACCTGCAAGAGACCGTCGAGAACCTGCAACCGGCGATGAGCCGCGCCTACTTCCTCGCCCTCGAACAGCGCAAGGCTTCAATGAGCGAGTTCCTCGAACTGTTCGAACGCCTGCTGGCCGCCGTGCTTGCTCGTGATTTACCGCAGATCCGCATCGTGCTGACGGCTTATGCCCAGCGCAGCTGCGATCTGGTGGTTTCCGCCCTGACGGTTGCCTAAGCGTGCGGCTCAAGTGCATCAAACTGGCGGGATTCAAATCCTTCGTCGACCCGACCACGGTGAACTTCCCCAGTAACATGGCGGCGGTCGTCGGGCCGAACGGTTGCGGCAAGTCGAACATCATCGACGCCGTACGCTGGGTGATGGGCGAAAGTTCGGCGAAGAACCTCCGTGGCGAGTCGATGACCGACGTCATCTTCAATGGCTCGACCAGCCGCAAACCGGTGAGTCAGGCCAGTATCGAACTGGTCTTCGACAACTCCGATGGCACCTTGCTCGGCGAGTACGCGGCCTACGCGGAGATTTCCATCCGCCGCAAAGTCACCCGCGACAGCCAGACCACCTATTACCTCAACGGCACCAAATGCCGTCGTCGCGACATCACCGATATTTTCCTCGGCACCGGTCTCGGCCCGCGCAGCTATTCGATCATCGAGCAGGGGATGATCTCCAAGCTGATCGAGTCCAAGCCTGAAGACCTGCGTAACTTCATCGAAGAAGCGGCCGGCATCTCCAAGTACAAGGAGCGTCGCCGCGAGACCGAAAACCGTATCCGCCGTACCCACGAAAACCTCGCGCGTCTGACTGACCTGCGCGAAGAGCTCGAGCGTCAACTCGAGCGCCTGCACCGCCAGGCCGAAGCGGCGAAGAAGTATCAGGAATTCAAAGCCGAGGAGCGTCAGCTCAAGGCGCAACTGTCGGCCTTGCGCTGGCAGGATCTCAACGATCAGGTCGGCCAGCGCGAGTCAATCATCGGTACCCAGGAAATCAGTTTCGAAGCCTTGGTTGCTGAGCAGCGTAATGCGGATGCGGCCATCGAACGCCTGCGTGACGGTCACCATGACCTGTCCGAGCGCTTCAATCTGGTGCAGGGGCGCTTCTATTCGGTCGGCGGCGACATCGCCCGGGTCGAACAGAGTATTCAGCACGGCCAGCAACGTCTGCGGCAGTTGCAGGACGACTTGAAAGAAGCCGAACGCGCACGCCTGGAAACCGAATCGCACCTGGGCCACGACCGCACGTTGCTGCTGACCCTCGGCGAAGAGCTGGACATGCTCACCCCCGAGCAGGAAGTCACCAGCGCCGCCGCCGAAGAAGCCGCTGCCGCGCTGGAAGATTCCGAATCGGTCATGCACGGCTGGCAGGAGCAGTGGGACGCTTTCAACCTGACCGCTGCCGAACCGCGTCGTCAGGCCGAAGTGCAACAGTCGCGCATCCAGCAGCTGGAAACCAGCATGGAGCGTCTCGCCGACCGGCAAAAACGTCTCGGCGAAGAGCGCGCGTTGCTTTCGGCTGACCCGGAAGACGCGGCGATCATGGAACTCAACGAGCAGCTCGCCGAGTCGGAAGCGACCCTCGAAGACCTGCAGACCAGCGAAGAAGCGCAGGTCGAAAAGCTTGAACAACTGCGTCAGGAATTGCAGCAGGCGTTGACCGCGCAACAACAGGCGCAGGGCGATTTGCAGCGTCTTAACGGTCGCCTCGCGTCCCTCGAAGCCTTGCAGCAAGCCGCGCTCGACCCGGGCACCGGCACCGCCGAATGGCTGAAGGAACACAACCTCGCCGAGCGCCCGCGCCTGGCCGAAGGCCTGAAGGTTGAGGCCGGTTGGGAATTGGCGGTGGAAACCGTGCTCGGCGCTGACCTGCAAGCGGTGCTGGTCGACGATTTCAGCGGTTTCGATTTATCCGGTTTCACCCAAGGCGATCTGCGCCTGCTCAGCCCGGCCAGCGATGGCGTGCGCGTCGCTGGCAGCTTGCTCGACAAGGTCGACGCGCAGATCGATCTGTCGCCGTGGCTCGGTCAGGTCAAACCGGTCGACAGCCTTGAACAGGCTTTGGTCTTGCGCGGGCAGTTGAGCGCTGGCGAGAGTTTGATCAGCCGCGACGGTTACTGGGTCGGCCGGCATTTCTTGCGCGTGCGCCGGGCCAGCGAAGCGGAAAGCGGCATGCTCGCCCGTGGCCAGGAAATCGAAGCGTTGCACCTCGAACGCGAAGAGAAAGAAGCCACGGTCGAGGCCATGGAAACCCGTCTGCAAACCCTGCGCGCACAACAGCGTCAGCAGGAAAACGGCCGCGAACATTTACGTCGTTTGCTGCAAGACGAAGCGCGTCAGCAAGGTGAACTGAAAGCGCAGTTATCTGCCGGCAAAGCCAAGGCCGAACAGTTGACGCTGCGTCGTACCCGTCTTGATGAAGAACTGGTCGAGCTCGGCGAACAGCGCGAACTCGAGCACGAACAAATCGGCGAAGCGCGCATGCAATTGCAGGAAGCGCTGGATGCCATGGCGCTGGACACCGAGCAACGCGAATTGCTGTTGGCTCAGCGCGACAGCCTGCGCGAACGCCTCGACCGCGTGCGTCAGGAAGCGCGGCAGCACAAGGATCACGCCCATCAATTGGCCGTGCGTCTTGGCTCATTGCGCGCGCAGCACGACTCCACGCGCCAGGCGCTGGAGCGTCTGGAAATGCAGGCCGAGCGCCTCACCGAAAAACGCGAACAGTTGAGTCTGAACCTGGAGGAGGGCGAGGCGCCGCTGGAAGAGCTGCGTCTGAAACTCGAAGAACTGCTCGACAAGCGCATGACCGTCGATGAAGAACTGAAGACCGCGCAGATCGCTTTGGAAGATGCCGATCGCGAATTGCGCGACGCGGAAAAACGCCGGACGCAGGCCGAGCAGCAATCGCAGCTGATTCGCGGTCAACTCGAACAGCAGCGTATGGAATGGCAAGCCCTGACCGTGCGCCGCAAGGCCTTGCAGGATCAATTGCTCGAAGACGGCTACGATCTCAACGGCGTGCTCGCGACATTAACCGCGCAAGCCAGTGAACGCGAAGCCGAAGAAGAACTCGAACGCATCAATGCGCGGATTCAGCGCCTGGGTGCGATCAACCTCGCGGCCATCGACGAATACACGCAACAGTCCGAGCGTAAGCGTTATCTGGATGCGCAGGACGCCGATCTGGTCGAAGCGCTGGAGACCCTGGAAAACGTCATTCGCAAGATCGACAAGGAAACCCGTAACCGCTTCAAAGATACCTTTGATCAGATCAATGGTGGTTTACAGGCGCTTTTCCCAAAAGTTTTCGGTGGCGGGCGCGCGTATTTGGAACTGACGGGCGAAGATCTACTCGATACAGGGGTAACGATCATGGCGCAGCCGCCAGGGAAGAAGAACAGCACCATCCATTTGCTCTCCGGGGGGGAAAAAGCCCTGACGGCGCTGGCACTGGTTTTTGCCATCTTCAAATTGAACCCGGCGCCGTTCTGCATGCTCGATGAGGTTGACGCGCCACTGGATGACGCTAACGTTGGACGCTACGCACGCTTGGTTAAGGAGATGTCGCAGACCGTGCAGTTCATCTATATCACCCACAACAAGATCGCCATGGAAATGGCCGAGCAGTTGATGGGCGTGACGATGCATGAACCGGGTTGTTCGCGACTGGTAGCCGTGGATGTCGAGGAGGCGATGGCGATGGTGGACGCCTGAGTCAGCGTGGTGTCGGAAAGGTAATTTGGTGTTGTAGGACTTTTTTACCGGGTTCGACTTGCTGGCCAATCGACATATTCGCGCAAGCCAATGAGACAGACGGTGTAAAGTTGTCTTTGGTCGTGCTAGTTTAATGTCAATTTTTCGTATACGTGGGCAAAACGCCTGTCAGAACATAGAGTTGGCGCCACGTTTTAAAGCGGTTTGCACAATGTAAACCCCTTATTTTTCAGCATTTTTTATAGAGGCACGGGATTACATGGAAATCGGTCTGCGCGAGTGGCTGATCGTCATCGGCATCATTGTGATAGCCGGTATTCTTTTCGATGGCTGGCGCCGTATGCGCGGCGGCAAGGGAAAACTGAAATTCCGTCTTGACCGAAGTCTGTCCAACCTGCCGGACGAGGACACCAGCGCTGAGCTGTTGGGCCCGGCCCGTGTTCTGGACAACCATAAAGAACCACAGCTGGACGAACACGATCTGCCGTCGGTGAGCATGCCGGCTCGCGAAGCACGCGAGCCTCGCGAATCCGGTTCGAAACGTGGCAAGCGTGGCAGCAACGGTCCGGCGCAGGGTGATCTGAACCTCGACCTGGATCTGGACGGCGGCCCGAGCTTCAGCAGCCGTGACGACGATTTCGCCGAAGACACCAAGCCTTCGCCGGCGGTGGTCGACAAAGACCAGCCGCAAGCTGAAGAAGTGCTGGTGATCAGCGTGATCTGCCGTGACGCTGCCGGTTTCAAAGGCCCGGCATTGTTACAGAACATCCTCGAAAGCGGTTTGCGTTTCGGCGAGATGGATATTTTCCACCGTCACGAAAGCATGGCCGGCAACGGTGAAGTGCTGTTCTCCATGGCCAATGCGGTCAAGCCGGGCATCTTCGATCTGGACGACATCGACCATTTCAGCACCCCGGCGGTGAGCTTCTTCCTCGGCCTGCCAGGCCCGCGTCATCCGAAGCAAGCCTTCGACGTGATGGTGGCCGCAGCTCGCAAGCTGTCGCAGGAACTGAACGGCGAACTGAAAGATGATCAGCGCAGCGTCCTCACCGCGCAGACCATCGAGCACTACCGTCAGCGCATCGTCGAGTTCGAACGCCGCGCACTGACCCAGAAGCGCTAAGGCCAAGATCAAAAGATCGCAGCCTCGTTTCACTCGACAGCTCCTGCAGGATTGCGATGTCTGCAGGAGCTGCCGAAGGCTGCGATCTTTTGCTTCTGCTGCCAGAGATAGATGAATTAGAGCAGCCTCGGCTGCTCTTTTGCTTTATGAGAGAACACCCATGACCGCCGCCAAAAACCGCATTCTCGAGCTGCGCGCTGAACTCGATCAGCACAACTACCGTTACCACGTCCTCGACGAGCCGAGTATTCCGGATGCCGAGTACGACCGGTTGTTCCACGAGCTCAAGGCGCTGGAAGCGGCCAACCCGGAGCTGATCACCAGCGACTCGCCAACTCAGCGCGTCGGCAGCGTGGCGCTGACCGCGTTCACTCAGGTGCGTCACGAAGTGCCGATGCTCAGCCTCGGTAACGCCTTCGAAGAAACCGACATGCGCGAATTTGATCGCCGCGTCACCGAAGGTCTGGATCTGCCGGCCGGCGATCTGTTCGGCGGCGGTGCGGCGGTGGAGTACAGCTGCGAACCGAAACTCGATGGCCTGGCGGTCAGTCTGCTTTATCAGGATGGTGTGCTGGTACGCGGCGCCACGCGCGGCGACGGCACCACCGGTGAAGACATCAGCGTCAACGTGCGCACTGTGCGCAACATCCCGCTGAAATTGCACGGCGAAGGCTGGCCGGCGACCCTGGAAGTGCGCGGTGAAGTGTTCATGTCCAAGGCTGGTTTCGAGCGTCTTAACGCCTCGCAACTGGAAGTCGGCGGCAAGACCTTCGCCAACCCGCGCAACGCCGCCGCCGGCAGCTTGCGTCAGCTCGATTCGAAGATCACCGCCAACCGTCCGCTGGAATTCTGCTGCTACGGCATCGGCCAGGTTTCCCACGACATCTCCGACACGCACATCGGCAACCTCAAGCAGTTGCAGAAGTGGGGCATGCCGATCAGCCACGAGCTGAAACTGGCCAAGGGCATCGGCGAATGCCTGGACTACTACCGCGACATCGGCGAGCGCCGTAACTCGCTGGCTTACGAAATCGACGGCGTGGTGTTCAAGGTCAACAGCATTGCCGATCAACGCGAACTGGGCTTCCGCGCCCGCGAACCGCGCTGGGCGATCGCGCACAAATTCCCGGCGATGGAAGAACTCACGGAACTGCTCGACGTCGAGTTTCAGGTGGGCCGTACTGGCGCTGTTACGCCGGTGGCACGATTGAAACCGGTCAAGGTTGCCGGCGTCACCGTGGCCAACGCCACGCTGCACAACATGGATGAAGTCGCGCGTCTTGGCCTGATGATCGGTGACACAGTGATCATCCGCCGCGCCGGTGATGTGATTCCGCAAGTGGTGCAAGTGGTCATGGATCGCCGTCCGGAAAACGCGCGCGCGGTACAGATTCCAGAGAGCTGCCCGGTGTGCGGCTCGCACGTCGAGCGCACGCAACTGATCAAACGCAGCAAGGGCAAGGAAACCGTCAGTGAAGGCGCTGTGTATCGCTGCGTGGGTCGACTGGCCTGTGGTGCGCAACTGAAGCAAGCGATTATTCACTTCGTCTCGCGCCGGGCGATGGACATCGAAGGCCTGGGCGACAAGAGCGTCGAGCAGTTGGTCGATGAAGGTCTGGTCAGTTCGCCGGCCGACCTGTATGCGCTGAAGTTCGATGACATCGTCGATCTGGAAGGTTTTGCCGAAGTCTCCAGCAACAAGTTGCTCGCGGCCATTGAAGACAGCAAGAAGCCGGGGCTGGCTCGTTTCATCTATGCGCTGGGCATTCCCGATGTCGGCGAGGAGACGGCCAAGGTGCTGGCGCGCTCGCTGGGTTCGCTGGAGCGTGTGCAGCAGGCGCTGCCGCAAGTGCTGACCTACCTGCCGGATGTCGGTCTGGAAGTAGCGCACGAGATTCACAGCTTCTTTGAAGATGCGCATAACCAGCAGGTCATCACCGAGTTGCTGGGGCATGGTTTGCAGATTCAGGATCAGGGTGAGCTGGGCGCCGAGTTTGCCGCCAGCACCACACTGGGTGGCTTCCTCGACAAGCTGCACATTCCTTCGGTCGGCCCCGGCGGCGCGCAGAAACTGGCGGACAAGTTCGGCTCGCTGGAAGCGGTGATGAATGCTGACTGGCTGGACATGCGTCAGGCCTTGCCGGAGAAGCAGGCGAATTCGGTGCGCGAGTTTTTTGCACTAACTGAGAACCGGCAACTGGCTGAGGCATCCGAAAAGCAACTGCGCGATTTCGGCATGCACTGGCAGAGCGAGAAGAAAATCGTCGAAGGTTTGCCGCTGTCCGGCGAGACCTGGGTGCTGACCGGCAAGGTTGAGTTGATGAGCCGTGATGTCGCCAAGGAACACCTGGAAAGCCTTGGCGCCAAGGTTGCCGGCTCCGTGTCGGCGAAGACTCATTGTGTGGTTGCAGGCCCCGGCGCCGGCTCCAAACTGACCAAGGCCAATGAGCTGGGCGTGAAGGTCATGGACGAAGAAGCGTTTATCGCCTTCCTCAAAACCCATGGCCTGAACGTTTGATCGTTCCCACGCTCCCGCGTGGGAATGCCGCCCCGGACGCTCCGCGTCCGCTGTG
>NZ_AKJR01000083.1:0-12645 GCF_000282235.1 Pseudomonas sp. GM24
GAGGGCTAGGGTGAGGGGCTATTGAACGAATACCCTCAAACCCACGTCATACCCATCCTTGAGCTAGCGTAGGAAAACTACCGCCTAGCCGTACGATTAGTCCTTACCACCTCATCCATGTTTAACTTGAACGTTCATTCAAGTTAAACCGGTGGTTCGCTGCCCGCTCACAACAGGAGGCTTGCCTTTGCTGAGTCCGATCATTTCAGCCACGTTTCAACCCCTCGAGGTGCACGTTTCATGAGTGCATCGTCTACCCCCGCCAGCGGTCTGGTGCGCATGAATCCGCCGGTGTTCTACTTCGCCGCGACGGTCATTCTGCTGTTTGGTCTCGTTGTTATCGCCATGCCTGAGCAGGCCGGCGCCTGGCTGCTGGAAGCGCAAAACTGGGCGGCCAATACGGTCGGCTGGTATTACATGCTCGCGATGACCCTGTATCTGGTCTTCGTGGTGGTCACCGCCTTATCCGGCTACGGCAAGATAAAACTCGGTGCCGACCACGACGAGCCCGAATTCAGTTACCTGTCCTGGGCCGGCATGCTGTTCGCCGCCGGGATCAGCATCACGCTGTTCTTCTTCTGCGTCTCTGAACCGCTGACCCACATGCTGCAGCCGCCGCAAGGCGAGGCGGGCACCGCGGATGCGGCGCGTCAGGCCATGCAGATTCTGTTTCTGCACTGGGGCCTGCATGGCTGGGGCGTGTTTGCCTTCGTCGGCATGGCGCTGGCCTATTTCGCTTACCGCCACAACCTGCCGCTGGCCCTGCGGTCGGCGCTGTATCCGCTGATCGGCAAACGCATCAACGGCCCGATCGGTTACGCAGTGGATGGCTTCGGCATCATTGCCACGGTGTTCGGTCTGGGCGCGGACATGGGCTTTGGGGTACTGCACCTCAACTCCGGTCTCGACTACCTGTTCGGTATCGCGCACACCCAGTGGATTCAGGTCGGCCTGATCACGCTGATGATGGGCGCGGCGATCATCGTGGCCGTCTCCGGCGTCGATAAAGGCGTGCGGGTGATGTCCGACATCAACATGCTGCTGGCCTGTGCGCTGCTGCTGTTCGTGTTGTTCGCCGGGCCAACCCAGCACCTGCTCAACACCTTGATCCAGAACCTTGGTGACTACCTCGGCGCCTTGCCGATGAAGAGTTTTGATCTCTACGCCTACGACAAACCGAGCGACTGGCTCGGTGGCTGGACAGTGTTCTACTGGGCCTGGTGGATTGCATGGTCGCCATTTGTGGGCCTGTTCATCGCACGGATTTCCCGTGGCCGCACCATCCGCGAATTCGTTTTCGGTGTGTTGTTGATTCCGCTCGGTTTCACCCTCGCGTGGATGTCGATTTTCGGCAACAGCGCGCTCGATCAAGTGCTCAATCACGGCATGAGCGCGTTGGGCATGTCGGCCATCGACAACCCGTCGATGAGCATTTACCTGCTGCTGGAAACCTACCCGTGGAGCAAAACCGTCATCGCTGTGACGGTGTTTATCAGCTTCGTGTTCTTCGTCACGTCTGCCGATTCCGGCACCGTGGTGCTCTCGACGCTGTCGGCCAAGGGCGGCACCCCGGACGAAGACGGGCCGAAATGGCTGCGGGTGTTCTGGGGCGCGATGACCGCGCTGATCACCAGTGCGCTGCTGTTCTCCGGCAGCATCGATGCGCTGAAATCGGCGGTGGTGCTGACGTCGTTGCCGTTCTCGTTGATTCTGTTGCTGATGATGTGGGGCCTGCACAAGGCTTTCTATCTGGAGTCGCAGAAGCAGATCGCGCAGTTGCATTCGCTGGCACCGGTCTCCGGTTCGCGGCGCGGCACGGGCGGCTGGCGCCAGCGCTTGAGTCAGGCTGTGCACTTCCCGTCGCGGGACGAGGTGTACCGCTTCATGGACACCACGGTGCGTCCGGCGATTGAAGAAGTGACGGCGGTGTTCGTCGAGAAAGGCCTCAACGTGGTCACCCAGCCGGATCCGGCGAATGACAGCGTCAGCCTGGAAATCGGCCATGGTGATGCGCATCCGTTCATCTATCAGGTGCAGATGCGCGGCTACTTCACGCCGTCGTTCGCGCGTGGCGGGATGGGCTCGAAGCAGCTCAACAATCGTCGCTACTACCGCGCCGAAGTGCATTTGAGCGAGGGCAGTCAGGACTACGATCTGGTCGGTTACACCAAAGAGCAGATCATCAACGACATCCTCGACCAGTACGAACGCCATATGCAATTCCTGCATCTGGTGCGTTGATCGGCGGTTGGGCGCCGGGTCTGCTTAGGACTCGGCGCTCAGCACCATGAACAACACCATTGCCGCCATCGGCACGCCGAATACCGCACTGCCAATCGCTATTTCCGAACCCACGGACTGGCCGGCATGCACCACTCCCACCGCGCCATTAATCACCGTCAATGCCAGCCACAGGGCGGCGAAGCCGTAGGCCATGGTCTGGCGGCTGAAGCCGATGCGCTCGCCGATGTAGAGCATCAGGGCGAGCAGGACCAGGCCGAAGAAAATGATGATGGCGGTGTGCATGGGGCGTTCTGCCTGATGGAGGTGCAGTGCCGGGAAGAGCCCCTTCGCGAGCAGGCTCGCTCCCACAATGAAACTCGGCTGGACATAAATTTCATGTACACAGGAAATCCCTGTGGGAGCGAGCCTGCTCGCGAAAGGGCCACCTCGGTGTTCTTTAGAGCATAGCCAATCCAGCCTCTGCCATATTCCTCAGATGCTTTCCCGTTCGATGACTTGGCACTGCAGCAGGTTCAGACGTTGCACCTCGTCGCTCGGCAATACGCCAAGGCTTTCCAGTACGCGGGTTGCAGCCAGTACGCCGATCTCCAGTGCCGGTGGTTTGATCGTGCTCAGACTTGGCAAAAGCATCTCGGCGAACGGGTAGTCGCCGAAGCCAAGAACGGCGCAGTCTTCGGGGATTTTCAAACCCGCGCGTTGCCCGGCGAGCAGGCCGCCGGCGGCGAGGTTGTCGTTGGCGAAGATGATCGCGTCGGGGCGCGGTGAGGCGCTCATCAGGGCGTCCATCGCCTGTTTGCCGGCCTCGAATGGTGCGCGATCAGCGTCAGGGGCGAAGACCCAAGGATCCAGGCCGGATTCGCGCAAGGTCGCCGCGTAACCGTCGCGGCGCTCCAGTGCGCTGAAGTCGCCCGCAGCGCTGTTCTGCACGAAGGCGATACGTTGGTAGCCTTTTCCGAGTAGATATCTGGCGGCCGTCACGCCCACTTCAAAATGCGAAAAGCCGATCTGCATCGGCTCACGATCCGGCTGGTAATCCCAGGTTTCAATCACCGGAATATCCGCTTCGGCGATCATCTTTTCCGTGCCGGCACTGTGAAAGTGACTGGTCAGCACCAGCGCCGCCGGCGACCAGCCGAGAAACGCGCGCACGGCGTTTTCTTCCTGCTCGGTACTGAAGTAACTCGACGCCAGCAACAGCTGATAGCCATGGCGACTAAGCGTATCGCTGAAACCCTGAATGGTATTGGCGAAGATCGGCCCGGAGATGTTCGGGATGACCATGCCGACGATTTTGCCCCGCGCCGAAGCCAATCCGCCGGCCACCAGATTCGGTACGTAACCCAACTCCGCCACCACCGTCGCAATCCGCTCGCGGCGCTCGGGCGAAACCTGTTCGGGCTGATTGAAATAGCGCGACACGGTAATCGCCGAAACCCCAGCCTCACGTGCCACAGCATTCAAGGTCACGCGTCCGGCGCCACGGCGTTTGCGGGTTTTTTCTTCGCTCAAGGCTCGATCCTTCTTAAAAACCAAATCGCATATAAAAGTAATTTTTCAGTATTGGACGCTCTATGTGCTGCTTGCCAATACTGTTGATGGTAGCGCTAACAAAGCGCGCTGTCTGCTACTCGCTCGAGCGAATGCCCAAGACACCGATTCAGGCGCTGTCGTCGCAGAACGGCAGCGGTTAAGGGCCAATTTCGAGCGGGCAAACATGCACAACATTCCTGGGGCGACACACACACTGGCGCAGTCGATTCGCGCTGCCGGCTGGTTATTCACGGGGTTGGCGGCGCTGCCGTTGCCCAACGCATTCGCTGCCGAGAGCAGTGATCAGGAGCCGACTCTCAAACCGGTGACCGTCACCGCCACGCGCCGCGAAGAGTCGCTGCAAAAAGTGCCGGTGGCGGTCTCGGTGATCGACGGCGAACAGCTTGAGCGCGATAACCGCAACGGCGTGGCCAGTATCGTCCAGCAAGTGCCGTCGCTGAATTTCCGCACCGGCGCATCGAACAAGGACACCTCGTTATTCGTGCGCGGCGTCGGTACGATTTCCACCTCGCCTGGCGTCGAGCCGACCGTGGCGACGGTGATCGATGGCGTGGTGTATGCGCGGCCGGGGCAGTCCACGCTCGATCTGCTGGATCTGGAACGCGTCGAAGTATTGCGTGGTCCGCAAGGCACGCTGTTTGGCAAAAACGCTTCGGCCGGTGTACTCAACATCACCAGCAAGGCACCCACCGCCGAGACCCACGGTTACATCGATCAGTCGTATTACAGCGGCAACGAAAGCCGCACCCGTTTCGGCATTGGCGGCAGCCTGATACCGGACACGCTGAAAGGCTCGATCAGCACGCTGTTCGGCACCTACGACGGCAACGTCGACAACCAACACAACGGTCAAGAGGTCAACGGCTACAACCATCGTGGCGTGCGCGGAAAACTCGAATTCACCCCGAATGACGACGTCACCTTCACCTTGATCGCCGATTACATGCAGTCCCACGACGACGGTCCCAATGGCGTTGTCAGCAAGTCGCTGACCCCGGCCTTCGCCAATGCGCTGAGCCCGGTCAATGCGAGCAGCCACAACCGTGACATCAACACCGACACCCGCTCACACGTTGAGGACATCAACAAAGGCCTGTCCGGCCAACTCGACTGGCAACTGGGCGATTACACACTGACGTCGATCACCGCATGGCGCGGCTGGGACAACACCCAGTATCAGGATGGTGACCGTCTCGGTACCGTGACAGCCGCGTTCCCCGGCACCGCGGACAAGGGCGATCTGGCCTTCGATCAATACTCGCAAGAGTTGCGTCTGGCCTCGCCGAAGGGCGAGTTCCTCGAATACGTCGGCGGTCTGTTCTACATGCACGGCAAGGACGACGAGACCTATCAGCGCACGCTGACAACGACCACGCGCACCGATCGCGGCGTCGCTGATTACAGCACCAGCAGCGACAGCTATGCGGTGTTCGGGGAGAGCACGCTGAACTTCACGTCGGACTTTCGCGGCATCGCCGGCCTGCGCTACACCCACGATGATCTCGAATACGATCACCGCCGCGTTTCGACCTCCGCGACCACGGTCAGCGGTATCCAACCGGCGACCAGCAGCTCAGGTTCTGTCGACGAAGACGGCTGGTCCGGCCGCCTCGGTGTGCAATACGACTTGAGCGACGCCGTCACTACGTATCTGACCTATTCGCGCGGTTACAAAGGCCCGGCCTACAACGTGTTCTTCAATATGCAGCCGCGTGATACCGAAGCACTGAAACCGGAAACCTCCAACACCTGGGAAGCGGGGATCAAAGCGACGAGCTGGAACAATCGCCTGACCACCAACCTCGCGGTGTTCCACAGCGAGTACGACAACTATCAGGCGAACTTCTTCGACACCGTCGCCGGCCAGGTTGTGACGCGTCTGATCAACGCCGGCAGTGTCAGTACCGAAGGCGTCGAACTCGATTACGCCTTGCAGGCCACTCAGCAATTGAAGCTGTCCGGAGCGCTGGCTTACACCCGCGCGCGCATCGACGAATTCGCCTGCCCGGCGGGCGCGGCGGCGTCGTGCAACGTTAACGGCAAACCGCTGCCGTTCAGCCCGGACTGGAAAAGCTACGTGCGCGCCGACTACAGCATCCCGCTGGATAACGGTCTGGATATCGAACTCGGCACCGACTACAGCTGGCAGAGCGAAGTGCAGTACGACATCAGCCAGAATCCCGACACCAAGCAGGGCGCCTACGGCCTGTGGAACGCCAGCGTCGCTCTGGCCGATTACAGCAACGGCTGGCGCGTCGCGCTGCTGGGCAAGAACCTCACCGACAAGTCCTATTCGCCATTGCTCGCCAGCGGCGGCAATTACATTTATCGCGCCGTGCCACGGGATGACGAGCGCTACTTCGGCGTGCAACTGCGCAAGGATTTTTGAGATGAGCAGACAGTTGAAACTCGGCGCGTTTCTCATGGCCACCGGGCACCACGTGGCGGCGTGGCGTCATCCGGATGTGCCGGCCAACGCCGGCCTGGATTTCACCCACTACAAACAACTGGCGCAGATTGCCGAGGCGGCGAAGTTCGATGCGTTGTTTGTCGCTGACAGCGTCGCCGCGCTGACTCAGGACATCGCCAGTCGTATGGCGCGGTCGGATCATTTTGAACCGCTGACGTTGCTCTCGGCGCTGAGTGCCGTGACCGAACACATCGGCCTGATTGCGACGGCAACCACCAGCTACAACGAGCCGTATCACGTGGCGCGCAAATTCGCCTCGCTAGATCACTTATCAGGCGGCCGAGCGGGGTGGAATCTGGTGACCTCGGACAATGCTGCCGAGGCGCTGAATTTTGGTCGTGATGAGCATATCGGCCATGCCGAACGCTACAGCCGTGCGCGCGAATTTCATCAGGTAGTGACCGGGCTTTGGGACAGTTGGGAGGATGATGCGTTTGCGCGCGACAAGGCCAGTGGGGCGTATTACGACCCGTCGAAACTGCATGTGCTGGATCACGTCGGCGAGCACTTCCAGGTCAAAGGCCCGCTGAACGTTGCGCGTTCGCCGCAGGGGCAACCGGTGATTGTTCAGGCTGGCTCTTCGGAAACCGGGCGCGAATTGGCGGCGCAAACCGCTGAAGTGGTGTTCACCGCACAGACTTCGCTGGCCAGTGCCCAAGCGTTTTACGCCGACCTCAAGGGACGTCTGCCCAAGTACGGGCGCAGCGCCGATTCGCTGAAAATCATGCCCGGGGTTTTTGTCGTGGTCGGAGGCAGCGAAGCCGAAGCACAGGAAAAATGTGAAACGTTTCAGCAATTAGTCGAACCCGAGGTTGGCGTTGCCTTGCTTGGGCGTATGCTGGGTAACTTCGATTTGTCGAAGTACCCGCTGGACGGGCCGTTGCCGGAGTTGCCGCTGACCGAAAGCGGTCAGCAGAGCCGGCAGAAATTGCTCACTGAACTGGCGGGCCGGGAGAACCTGACCCTCGCCGAACTCGGTCGCAAGATTGCCGGCGGGCGCGGGCATTACAGCCTGGTCGGTACACCGGAGCAGATCGCTGATCGCTTGCAGGAGTGGTTCGAACAGGGCGCGGCGGACGGCTTCAACGTGCTGGTACCCCACTTGCCGGGCGGTCTCGAAGACTTCGCCAATGGCGTGGTCCCGGAACTGCAACGGCGTGGGTTGTTCAGAACTGAATACGAAGGCCGGACGTTGCGCGAGAACCTTGGCCTGGCTCGACCCGGCAATAGATTTTTGTAGCACCCAATCGCTAGCAGGCTAGCTCCCACAGGAGACTGCATTCCAATGTGGGAGCTAGCCTGCTAGCGATGAAGTCGACACCCATTTCAAGACAGACAAGAGAGGATTCGATGACTTACACCGCTGCCGAAAACCGCTACGACTCCATCCCTTACCGCCGCGTCGGGCGCAGTGGTCTGGTGCTGCCGGCGCTGTCGCTGGGCCTGTGGCACAACTTTGGCGACAGCACGCCGATCGACACCCAGCGCGCCTTGCTGCGCACAGCGTTCGATCTGGGCATCAACCACTTCGACCTGGCCAACAACTACGGCCCGCCGTACGGCAGTGCCGAGATCAATTTTGGCCGCCTGCTGCGCGAAGACTTCAAGCAGTACCGCGACGAACTGATCATCTCCAGCAAGGCCGGTTGGGACATGTGGCCCGGCCCTTACGGCCAGGGCGGTGGCTCGCGTAAATACGTGCTGGCCAGCCTCGACCAGAGCCTGCAACGCCTCGGTCTGGACTATGTGGATATCTTCTATTCGCACCGCTTCGACCCGGACACCCCGCTGGAAGAAACCGCCAGCGCCCTGGCTACAGCCGTGCAGCAGGGCAAGGCGTTGTACATCGGTATCTCGTCGTACTCGGGGGTGAAAACCCGTGAGATCGCGGCGCTGTTGAAAGAGTGGAAAGTGCCGCTGTTGATCCACCAACCGGCGTACAACCTGCTCAATCGCTGGGTGGAAAAAGACCTGCTGGATACCACCGATGAACTCGGCACCGGCGTGATCGCGTTTACCCCGTTGGCGCAAGGTCTGCTCACCGACAAATACCTCAATGGCGTGCCGGCGGATGCGCGGGTCAATCGTCCGGGTGGTGGTTCGTTGCAGGCTTCGCACCTGTCCGAGGCCAACATTGCTCATGTGCGGGCGTTGAATGAAATCGCCAAGCGTCGTGGCCAGAGCCTGGCGCAATTGGCGTTGGCGTGGACGCTGCGCGATCCTCGGGTGACGTCGGCGCTGATTGGTGCGAGCCGGCCGGAGCAGATTATCGAGAACGTCGGGGCGTTGAAGAATTTGAGTTTCAGTGCTGAAGAGTTGGCAGAGATTGACCGGTTTGCCCAAGAGGGCGGGATCAATCTTTGGGAGAAGCCTTCGACGGCGGAGTGATGAAGATTGGGTTGGGTCAGCAAGATCCAACCCCCTCACCCCAGCCCTCTCCCCCAGGCGGGCGAGGGGGAAAGGGAGCAGATCTTCATGCCTTTCAAAACTTGAATTCAACCCGACATTTCAGGTCGATGTAGCTCGTACAAACACCTCGGTCAGTCCCCTCTCCCTCGGGGCGGTCCGACGTTTCGGGAGGGTTAGGGTGAGGGGCTTTTGGCTTTAAAACGTCTCAACGAAAAAACGGCACATCCCCCAACACCGTCGCCCGCTGCATCACCCGCCGCTCCGGCCGATAATCATCCACCGCGTAATGCTGCGTCACGCGGTTATCCCAGAACGCAATGTCGTCCTTTTGCCAGCGCCAGCGAATGGTGAATTCCGGTCGCGTTGCATGGGCGAACAGAAACTTCAGAATCGCTTCGCTCTCGGTTTCCGACAGCTCATTGATCTTCGAGGTGAAGCCTTCATTGACGAACAACGAGCGCCGCCCGCTGACCGGATGCGTACGAATCACCGGGTGCGACAGCGGTGGATTCTTGCGTCGCGCCTCTTCCCACTGCGCCAATGCTTCAGGCGTGTTGCCATAGCGCTCCAGCGGAAACGAACGAGTGAAATCGTGAGTTGCAGTCAGCCCTTCCAGCAAGCCTTTCAGCGGCGCCGACAGCGCTGCATACGCGGCAATGCCGCTGGCCCACAGCGTGTCGCCACCAAACTCCGGCAGCAACTTGGCGCTGAGCACCGCGCCCATCGCCGGCGTTGGCAGGAAGGTCACGTCGGTGTGCCAGATCGCGTTGTCGCGCACGTCGGTGACGGCGGTGTCGAGGATCAGCACTTCCGGTTGTTCCGGCACGTTCGGGTAGATCGGGTGAATGTGCAGGTCGCCGAAGTAGGCGGCAAAACGCGCCTGTTGCGAAGGCTCGATTGGCTGGTTGCGGAAGAACAACACTTGATATTTGAGCAGCGCCTGTTCGATGGCGTCGCGGTGTTCCAGGGTCAACGGCTGGCTGATGTCTACGCCGCTGATCTGCGCGCCGAGGGCTGAGCTTAAAGGGGTGATGCTGAGGCTGCTCATGGTCTTTCTCTTCAAGTCTTGGGCCCCGATGTGTCGGGGTAGTCAGTGCTGAAAAATCAGTGGGCCTGGCCGTGCCATGGCACCAGTTTGCGCTGCAGGGCGCGCAGGCCCATTTCCATGGCGAAAGCGATCAGGGCGATGACCAGAATCCCCAGCACCACCACGTCGGTGACCAGGAACTGCGCAGCCGACTGCACCATGAAGCCCAAACCGCTGGTGGCGGCGATCAGTTCAGCCGCGACTAGCGTCGACCAACCAACCCCCAGACCAATGCGCACGCCCGTCAAAATGTCCGGCAACGCGCTCGGCAAAATCACATGACGAATCAGCTGCAAACGCGTCGCGCCCAACGACTGCGCCGCACGCAATTTCGCTGGATCAACCGTGCGCACGCCGGTGGCAGTAGCGATGGCAATCGGCGCGAAAATCGCCAGATAGATCAGCAGCACTTTCGACAACTCGCCGATGCCGCACCAGATCACGATCAGCGGCAGATAAGCCAGCGGCGGAATAGGGCGGTAGAACTCGATCAGCGGATCGAGCACGCCACGGGCGATACGGTTGGCGCCGATCGCGATGCCCACCGGTACGGCAGTCAGAATCGCAAAACCGAGGCCCAGACCGATGCGGCTCAGGCTCGCGCCGAGGTGCTGCCACAACGTCGAATCCATATAGCCCGTGGTCGCCAGCAACCAGCCCTTTTGCAGCACGGCGGAGGGGGGTGGCAGGAACAGCGGTTCGATCAATCCAGTAGCAGTCACCGCCCACCAGATGGCCAACAAAGCGAACAACGTCAGCAGGCTGATCCAGCGTGTACTGAGGCTGCGGCGCAGCGGAATCGCCACCGACGCGGTGGCGGGTTTTACCGCAGTCGAGGAAACGTCGTAACTGCTCATGCGCGCTCCTGCCGTTGCCCGGCGCTGCGTTGCGAGAACACTTTGCTCAGCACGTGTTCGCGGGTTTCGATAAAACGCGGATCGGATTTGATCGCGCGGGCGGACTCACCGGCGGCGTAACGCTGACCGAAGTCCAAGTGCAGACGCTCCACGATCTGCCCCGGATTCGGCGCGAGCAGAATCAGGTCAGTGGCGAGGAATACCGCTTCTTCAATGTCATGGGTAATCAGGAAAACCGGCTTGGCCGTGCGCTGCCAGACTTGCAGTAATAACTCCTGCATCTGTTCGCGGGTGAACGCGTCTAGGGCGCCGAAGGGTTCGTCCATCAGCAATACGCGCGGATCAGCGGCGAGGGCGCGGGCGAGGCCGACGCGTTGTTTCTGGCCACCGGAAAGCTGCCAGATACGACGGCTTTCGAAACCGGAGAGGTCAACCAGTGCGAGCATTTCGCGGGCGATCTTTTCGCGCTTGTCTTTGGCGACACCAGCCAGTTCCAGACCGAACGCGACATTGGCCAACACATCCTGCCAGGGCAGCAAAGCATCGTCCTGGAACACCACGCCACGTTCGGCGCTCGGGCCTTTGACCGGTACGCCGTCGAGGGTGATGCGCCCGGCACTCGGTTCGACGAAACCGGCAATCAGGTTCAACAGCGAAGTCTTGCCACTGCCGGACGGGCCGAGGGCGACCAGCAATTGCTGAGGCCCCAGGGTCAGAGAAATATCCGCCAGCACCGGTGTCGGGCTGCCCGGGTACTGTGCGCTGATGCGCTCCAGCTGTAGCAAGGCCATCGCAGTTAACTCCCGATCAGTTGGTGATGTATTTGGCGCTGACGTACGGCGCGTAGTCCGGCAGAACGGCTTCGACCTTGCCTTGCTCCTTGAGGAACGCGGCGGTGTCGGTGATGGCTTTGGTGGTCGGCGCGCCGAGGCTGACGACCTGATCCGCCGCCAGCGGGTAGACGTTGCCTTGCAGCAGCAACGGAATGTCGCTGGCCTTGGCGCCGGAGAGTTTCACCAGTTTGTCGACGTTGGACTGATTGGCGAGCCAGGCTTTCGGGTCTTTGCGGTAGTCGGCGTAGGCGTCGAGGGTGACCTTGGCGAAGGCGGTGACGATTTCCGGATGCTTCTCGGCGAAGTCCTTGCGCACGATCCACGCGTCGAAAGTCGGCGCGCCGAACTTGGCCAGCTCGCCGGAAGTGATCAGTACTTTGCCGTTTTCCTTGGCCACGCCCAGCGCCGGATCCCACACGTAAGTGGCGTCGATGTCACCGCGTTTCCATGCGGCAATGATCGCTGGTGGGGCGAGGTTGAGCACGGTGACTTTCGACGGGTCGATATTCCAGTGCTTCAGCGCGGCGAGCAGGCTGTAGTGACCGGTGGACACGAACGGCACGGCGATTTTCTTGCCGATCAGATCTTGCGGGGTCTTGATGCCGGAACCGTCGCGAGCGACCAGTGCTTCGGCGGCGCCGATCTGGGTGGCGATGAGGAAGGTTTCGACCGGGACTTTGCGGGTGATCGCGGCAGTCAGCGGGCTGGAGCCGAGGTAGCCGATCTGCACGTCACCGGAGGCGATGGCGGCGATGATGTCGGCGCCGTTATCGAACTTGCGCCAGGCGATGTCGGCTTTGGTGGCTTTTTCGTAAGCGCCGTCGGCCTGAGCGACTTTCGCCGGGTCAACAGTGGTTTGGTAAGCGACGGTGAGGTCGGCGGCCTGAGCCAGGAAACTTGCGGCAGCCAAGGAGGCTACGGCGAGCAGGCGAAGCGGGAAATTCAGTTTCATTGAACAGCTCCATATCAGGCGACCGAGCGTCGGCGTGAAAGGAGACTAAATGATCTAAGAATCGGTAAATAAATAACTTTTTAGAATGAGCTTATGAGCGGAAAAATCTAAGCGGGAGATGTGTTCGAGAAAAGTTGTGTCATTGAGATCCAGCCCCTCACCCCAGCCCTCTCCCAATGGGAGAGGGGGAAAGGGAGCAGATCGGGGGCTTTTCAAATCCTGAGTTCGACTTGGTCGTTCAG
>NZ_AKJR01000084.1:0-72203 GCF_000282235.1 Pseudomonas sp. GM24
TGTAGGAGCTGCGGCACGCTGCGATCTTTTGATCTTGATCGTAAAAAACAGGATTAAAAGATCGCAGCCTCGTTTCACTCGACAGCTCCTGCAAGGGATGCCTGTAAACATCCTGCGGTGCCACGTCGCATTGATTTTTTGATTCTTTAGTCAAATTTTCGTAACTGGTTGTTTGCTGCGAGCGCAGAAACCTTTAAAGTTAACCCTTCGGTCAGCTTTGCACTGTCAACACGCCCTTTGTTTCGCCAGAAAGGGCTTCTGCAAGACTCGAGATTCCCCAGTAGATAACCAGAAGGGCGGACACATAACCGCCCAGAGGATGATCCATGTCCAACCGTGAAATATCCCGGCGCTCGTTCCTCCAGGGCGGGCTGGTGGCGGGTGTGAGCGTCACGCTCACGCCGCTCAGCAGTCAGGCGCTGGCTGCCTTGATGGAAAACAGCGTCACCGTGCCGTCCGAGAAATGGCTCGGCAACAATGGCAAGGCGCGTCAGCGTAACGACGCACTGTCCAAAGTCTGCGGCAGCAAAGTCTTTGCCCGCGACATCCGCTCCAAGGACATGCCGGGCTGGCCCGAGCAGCAAGGCCACGCCATGCTGCTGAAAACCATCAAGGCTGACCGCATCTACGCCGGTTACGACCTGTCGTGGCTCGGCGCCGATTTGCAGCCTGATCGCATCGTCACCGCCGCGGATCTGGACAAGGACGGCATCGTCTTCCCGGAAGAGCACGCCCCGGATCCACTGCTGCCGGAAGGCAAGGTGCCGATGTTCATCGGTCATCCTGTGGCGATCCTGATCTGGAACGACTTCGAGCGTTTCCGTCAGGCCAAGAACAAACTCAAATTCAATGACAAAGCGATTCGTTACGGTGCAAAAGTGCCGTTCTACGAAGGCGATCCGTATGGCAGCTTCCGCTACGTACGTGTGGGCGGCGCGACCTCGGCAGACGAAGACGAATTCGCCAGCCTCAAGGACTCGATCCTGTTCCCGATGCTGAAAAACCGTCGTCCGGTATGGAATTCCCAGCCGAACCTGCACGGCAACCTGACCGAGCGTGGCCTGTTTTACGCCGACCGCATGAAGCAAGAGATCGATACGCCGCCGGACAACTGGCTGGTGTTCGACGAGCGCTACAAAACCCCGTCGATCGAACCGGCCGCCATGGAGCCGGACAACGGCAACGGCTGGTACGATCCGAAAACCAAGACTCTGCACTTCGTGGTAGCCACCCAGTGCCCACTGGAAGCTGCGACCGAGACCGCGAAAATGATCGCGCCGTCGCGTTTCGGCCTCGATAACCTGAACATGCACCCGGGTTACACCGTCGGTTACGGTTCCAAAGACCACAACATCTTCGTCTACTACGCAGCCCTTGCTGCGCTGTACGGCGCCGGTGTGCCAGTGCGTCTGGCCAACGACCGCTACGAGCAATTCCAGAGCGGTATCAAGCGTCACCCGTTCGACATCCGCTACCAATTGGCCGTGGACAAGAACGACTACAGCTTCAAGATTTTCCGCGCCGAAATGAGCGTCGACGGTGGTGGCCGGATCAACTACAGCCCATCGGTAGCCGCAGTTGGCGCCACGGCGGCGCAGTCGATCTACTACATGCCGCAGAACGACCTGCAAGTTACTGCCTACCACTCGCGTGGTGTTGAGGCCGGTTCGATGCGTGGTTACGGCACCCTGCAAAGCATGGCGGCGACCGAGATGATGGTCGACGAAATCGCCAACCGCCTCGGTGTCGATGCCATCGACTTGCGTCGCAAGAATGCTCTGCGTTCCGGTATGAAAAACACCCAGGGCGCGATCCCGGCCGGTGCCTTGCGTCTGCACGAAATCCTCGACAAGGCCTCGGTGCACGAAGTCTGGAAAAACCGCGACGCGATCAAGAAACAGCGCGAAGCCGCAGACCCGGATAACTGGTACGGCGTCGGTTTCGCCATCTGCCAGAAGGACTTCGGCACCGGTTCGGAAGCGCCGATGGCCAGTATCGAATTCACTGCTGACGGTCGCATCACCCTGCGCCATATCGGCATTGAAATCGGTACCGGCATGTCCACCTCGCAAGCCTTGGTCGTAGCTGATTTTCTTGGCAGCCCGGCGCACGAAGTGAAGACTGGCGAAACCGAATGGAAGGAAATGCAGCTAATCACCAGCGGCAACCCTTACATCATGAGCCAGGCCGAACAGGACAATCTGCTGCGCAACCCGCGTTGGGTCGGCAAATTGGCTTCGGCCTCGTCGGCGACCAACTCGGCGTACTACTTCAGTCACGCCACCCGTGAAGCGGCGCGAGTGCTGTTCAACAACGGTTTGTGGCCGGCGGCCATGGAAATCTGGCGTCAGGGTCCTTACGGCGGTCAAGCCAACCCTTACGTTGTGCGTCGCGAAGATGCGCATTGGGTCGACGGCAAACTCACGGCTAACGGCATGCAGCCGCTGAGCTTCGAAGAGCTGGCCAAGCGCGCTCACGAGCGTGGTCTGGTGACTGGCGCCACCGTTCACGCGTTCAACCGCTGGAGCTGGGCCGAGGCCGAATACAGCATCGACGGCGTGCGCGAGCGTCTGCCGCTCGATGGTCTCGCCGTGAAATACGGTGACGGCGCGCCGAAAGCGAAGAAAGCGTTGATGGCCACGTCTGGTTTCCACCTGCTGGATCGCCAGAACATCAATTACCCGGTTGTGCAGTTGAACAACGCTGCCGTGACTTATTACAGCCCGGTCGCCACGCTGGTCGAGCTGAAGGTCAACAAGGGCTCGCTGGATGTAGAGGTGCTCAACCACCATTCGTGGGTCGAGTGCGGTCGTGTGCTGGTCGAAGAACTGGTCAAGGGCCAGCTCGAAGGCGGTATCGCCATGGGCATCGGTCACGCCTTGATGGAAGAGATGCCGCTGTACGAAGGTGGGCCGGGGGAGGGTGACTGGAACTTCAACCGTTACCGTCTGCCGATGGCGCGTCACGTTGCGGTGTGGAAGCAGACCGCGGAGATTCTGCCGCCGCTGTCGCCAAGCGATCCGTCCAAAGGCATCGCCGAAGTGGTGATGATCCCGATCGTCGGTGCCATCGGTAACGCCGTGGCGCACGCCATCGGTAAACGTGTTCGCGATCTGCCAATCACTGCTGCGCGCATCAAGGAGGCCCTCAATGGCTAACCGTCCGTTTCAACTGACCCTCAATGGTCAATCCGTCGGCCCGGTGGACATCCCTGATGACCTGCCGATGATCGACTACCTGCACGAATACAAAAATCTCACCGGTTCGCGTCTGGGCTGCGGTCAGGGTATCTGCCACGCCTGCGTGGTGATCGTCGACAACCCGGACGGCACCAGCGAGGAAGTGCGCACCTGCATCACCGGCGCGCATTACTTCGAAGGCAAGACAGTCCGCACCATCGAATCCCACGCCAAGCGTGACGAATCGGGCCAGGTCACTGAGCTGAACCCGATCCAGCAGCGCTTCGTCGACGAGTTCGCCTTCCAGTGCAGCTACTGCGCACCGGGCTTCGTCAACGCCGCGACCGTGCTGGTGGAAAAGCTGCAACGCCAGCCGACCGTGCAGAGCAAGCTCGAACAAGTCATCGAGGACAGCCTCGGCCATCACGTCTGCCGTTGCACCGGGTACGTGCGTTATTACAACGCCACCCGCAACGTGCTGACCGATCTCGGCCTGGTCAAGGAGGGTTAAGCATGAAGCTTTTTCTGACCCGCCTGACCTTGGCGGTCGGTCTCGCTGCGCCGGTGTTGTTTGCCCACGCCGATGATCAAGTCAAGCGCGGCGAATACCTCGCCCGCGCGGCCGACTGCATGGCCTGCCACACGGCAGCGGGCGGCGCACCGTTTGCCGGTGGTCTGCCGATCGTTTCACCGTTCGGCACGATCTACGGCACCAACATCACACCGAGCAAAGAGCACGGCATCGGTCTGTACAACGATGACGAGTTCTTTGCTGCGCTGACTGAAGGCAAGCGTCGTGACGGCGCCAACCTCTATCCGGCGATGCCGTACACCTCGTATCACCTGATGCCGCGTGAAGATTCGGACGCGATCCATGCGTACCTGAAAACCATCGAGCCGATCGAGCGCGCAGCACCGGTCACCAGCCTGAGCTTTCCGTTCAACGTGCGTCCGGGCTTGATCGGCTGGAACATGATGTACGGCAAAGCGCTGAAGCTGGAGTCGGCCGAAGGCAAAAGTGAAGCCTGGAAGCGCGGCCAGTACATGGTCGAAGTGCTCGGTCACTGCGGCGAATGCCACACCCCGCGTGGTCTGCCGGGGGCGATGCAATTGGATAAACGCCTGACCGGCGGCATCCTCAATGGCTACCTGGCGCCGAGCCTGCTGGCCACTGATCTGGCCGCGCGCGGCTGGAACGAGCAGGATCTCAGCACGTTCCTCAAGCACGGCATGAGTGCGCAAGGGACGATGTTCAGCGAGATGTTCCCGGTGTTCCACAACAGCACGCAGGGCCTGAACGATACCGATCTGGCGGCGATGGCGACGTTCCTGCTCGGCGACAAACCGCCGGCAGCCAAAGCGCTGGTTGAAGTGCCGGTAGAGAAACTCAGCGCCAGCGCTCAGCGCGGCCAGCAGGAATACCTGAACGTCTGCGCCGGTTGTCATGCGGTCGGTGGCGAAGGCAAGCCGCACATTGCGGTGGCCATGCGCGGCAACACCACACTGCGCCTGGAAGACCCACGCAACCTGTTGCGGGTGATCGAGGATGGGATCGGCGAGCAGAAGTTCTCCGGCTTCGAGCACATGCAGCCGATGCCGGGTTTCGCCGGCAAGCTAAAGCCTGAACAACTGACCGACCTGCTCAACTACTTGCGTCAAGGTTGGGGCGGTCAGTCGGCTGAACTGGCGGTGAGCGATGTGCAGAAACTGCAGGCCGACGCACCGTCCATCGAGCACAAGGCGCACTGACATGCAGCATCTCGATCTACAAGTAGTGCGGCGAGCGCTGGAGTGGTCGGTGGCAGGGCGGCGCATCTGGCTCTGCACCGTGCTGACCACTTACGGCTCGGCACCGCGCGCGCCGGGTTCGCTGCTGGCGGTGAACGATGGCGGACAGTGGATCGGCTCGCTTTCGGGTGGTTGCGTCGAGGAAGATTTCCTTGAGCGCGTCGCCGAAGGTGCGTTTCTCGATGCAGTCAATGTCGTGCGTTACGGCGAAGGCGACGATCCGCGCTCGCGGGTCAGTCTGCCCTGTGGCGGCATTCTCGATGTGCTGGTAGAGAAATTTGACGCTGGCTGCGAGGTGCAGGCGCATCTGCGCGAATTGGAGTCGGCGCTGCTTGGTCAGCGTCGCTTGATTCGCGAGGTTGATCTGGCCAGTGGTGCGCGCACTTTGTTCGCTGATCGCGAGCAGGGTGCGCGGATCGAGCGCGAGATTGATCGGGTGCGCATTCGTGTCGGCGCGGCCCAGCGTTTGTTGCTCGCTGGGTATTCCAGTGTGGCGCAGGCGTGTGCTGAGTTTGCCGTTGGCCTCGGGTTTGAGGTGATTCTCTGTGATCCGCGCGATGAAGTGCTGGAAGGCGTGGTGCTGGATGGCGTGGAAATTCGTCGGCAATTGCCGTCGGTGTTTATTGCTGATGGTGGCTGTCATCGTGATACGGCGGTGGTGGCGCTGACGCATGACCCGCGCATCGACGATCTGGCGATGATGGAGGCGGTGCGCACCGAAGCGTTCTACATTGGCGTGATGGGTTCGCTGCAGACCTCGCAGAAGCGCTTCGAGCGGTTACGTCGGATTGGCGGCTTGGGCGAGGCTGAGCTGGCGCGGATTCATGCGCCGATTGGTCTGAACCTCGGCAGCAAGACGCCGGCGGAAATTGCCTTGGCAGTGTTGGCGGATATCTTGCGCATCCGCAGCGGGATTGCTCGGGATCAGCTCTGAGTGCTGTGTTCAATAAATAGGGCCGCGATCAGCGGCCCTTTTTTACATCCCGAATTTATCGCGTAGCCCGTAATACCATGCGCCCAGTGCGGCAAACGGCGTGCGCAACAGTTGTCCGCCGGGGAACGGGTAGTGCGGCAAGTCAGCAAATGCATCGAAGCGCTCGGCCTGACCGCGTAATGCTTCGGCGAGGACCTTGCCCGCCAAATGCGTGTAGGTCACGCCATGGCCGCTGCAACCTTGCGAATAATAGATGTTGTCGCCCAGGCGCCCAACCTGTGGCAAGCGCGACAGAGTCAGCAGGAAATTTCCGGTCCAGGCGTAGTCGATCTTCACATCCTTGAGTTGCGGAAAGGCCTTGAGCATTTTCGGGCGGATGATCGATTCGATGTTGGCGGGATCGCGCGCGCCATACACCACGCCACCGCCGAAGATCAGGCGCTTGTCGCCCGTGAGGCGGTAGTAGTCGAGCAGGTAATTGCAGTCTTCAACGCAGTAGTCCTGCGGCAGCAGCGCTTTCGCCAGCTCGTCACCCAGCGGCTCGGTGGTGATTACTTGTGTGCCGCACGGCATCGATTTGGCCGCAAGCTCCGGCACCAGATTGCCGAGGTAAGCGTTGCCGGCGACGATAATGTACTTGGCCCTGACCTTGCCCTGCGGCGTGTGCACCACCGGGTTGGCGCCGCGCTCGATGCGTACGGCGGGTGACTGTTCATAGATCGTGCCGCCGAGTGACTCGACCGCCGCTGCTTCGCCGAGCGCAAGGTTCAGCGGATGAATATGGCCGCCACTCATGTCGAGCATGCCGCCAATGTACTGATCGCAGGCAACCATTTCGCGGATGCGGCGTTGATCGAGCAACTCGAGTTGCGTATGGCCGAAACGCTCCCAGAGGCGTTTCTGCGATTCCAGATGGCCCATCTGCTTGGCGGTAAGGGCTGCGAATACGCCGCCGTCCTTCAGGTCGCACTGGATGTTGTACTTGGCCACGCGCTCGCGAATGATCCTGCCGCCTTCGAACGCCATCTGCCCGAGCAGTTGCGCCTGTTTGGGGCCGACGCTGCGTTCGATGACGTCAATGTCACGGCTATAGCTGTTGACGATCTGTCCGCCATTACGCCCGGAGGCGCCGAACCCGACCTTGGCCGCTTCCAGGACGGTGACGCGAAAACCGTTCTCCAACAGAAACAGCGCTGATGACAATCCGGTATACCCGGCGCCGATCACACAGACGTCCGTCTCCACATCATCCTGCAAGGCAGGGCGGGGCGGTACGGCGTTGGCCGACGCAGCGTAATAGGACTCTGGGTAAAGGGTGTTCGCCATCCTGCAGCCTCTGTTTAATATATTTTACGAGTGCGTCGATCCTACCCGAGTTGAAAAACCTCCGCCAGCCACCGGAAAATCTTCGTCGGAGCCCCGAAATTAAATATTTTGCATATTCATAGGGTTAGGTGAAAAAAAGGTGTTGACACCCCTCCGGAATTCCGTAGAATGCCGCCTCACAGCAGGCACGTAGCTCAGTTGGTTAGAGCACCACCTTGACATGGTGGGGGTCGTTGGTTCGAGTCCAATCGCGCCTACCAAACAAAATCCGCTCTGCTGGGCGGTCTAGAAGGGCTCACCGAAAGGTGGGCCCTTTTTTGTTGTCTGCGATTTACAAAACTTTTGCAAAGCCCTCATCAGGGCGCCTGTTCGACTTCGCGTTTAGACGATCTCAGGGCATTCGAATTTCCATAAGTAGACCTTCTTGGTTCTTACTGCTTCGCCAACGGTTCCTACGCCGAGGCAGGTTTTGCTTTTGGTGCAAATGATTCCGTCGGGCGCTTGAAAAATCGCCACTCGTCGCATGCATCCTTTGAAAAAGTGTGGATATTGAACAGCTTACGAGTGTTACTAACCAGCCAGTTATCAAAAAAACGTTGTTACTGTCCGTTGAATTAAGTAACATCCGCCCCGCGTTCACCACCACGGTTTATGCATTTTTAAATCCCAAGCTTCCATCAGCTGCTTGGGATTTTTTTTGCCTGCGATTTACCTCAACTGGCTGAAATCTCTCCTTTCGATCTCTCTTGAAAGCCTGGCGACACCCCGCAGGCAAATCCTTGTTTTTTCAACTACTACTGACTGGCCGATTTTCAACTCTTTCTGATGAGGGTGTATCGATGCTGGTTCATTGGTTTCTTGCAGCTGTTCATCTGCTGGCATTTGCCTTGGGTTTTTGGGCGGTACTGACGCGTGGGACGGCGTTCAGTCGCCTGGCGGCCGGGACGGGGGAGGCCGGTCGGGTTCTGCTGGCTGACAATTTCTGGGGGATTTGCGCGCTGATCTTGTTGATCACGGGCGGGATGCGAGCCTTTGGCGGTTACGAAAAAGGCACTGACTATTATCTTCATCAGCCGCTGTTTCACCTGAAGATGACGCTGTTCGTTCTGATTCTGTTGATGGAGCTTGCGCCGATGATCACGCTGATCAAATGGCGGATCGCCAAGGCGCGGGGGACGGTACTCGATACTGGGAGAGCAAAGTTGTTTGCACGCATCAGTCACGTCGAAGCGCTGCTAATGGTGCTGATGATGGTTGCAGCCACAGGCATGGCACGTGGTGTGACGTTCGGGTAGGAGGGCGAATTCCCTTCGCTCTATCGGAAATGTCCGACAGCCAGCCTTGAGAATGCTCGGTAGTATCGATCAGCAGAAAGGGCGGGAGGATAACGCGGAAGGATCATGTGTCAGGCGCCGTGCCCAAGGAGCTTGGGAAGCGGATGGCAAAACGGCGCGTGAATCTCTAGCCAGTCATTCCACGAGGTAAACGGACTGGCTACTGACTGCGATGCGGCTCAGGGAGTTTGTGGCTTGTCCGGGGCGGTCAGGCCAGCCTGAATGCGCTGGTAAATCTCTTCACGGTGCACGGCAACGTTTTTCGGAGCGTTGATACCAATGCGGACCTGTTGGCCGCTTACGCCCAGAATGGTGATCGTAATGTCATCACCAATGTTTATGCTTTCACCGACTTTGCGGGTGAGTATCAGCATGGTCTTCTCCTTGATTGCTTTGTAGGGCACCTGATTCAGACAGTGCAGAGGTCGGTGGTACGTATAGATTAGTGCGAAGTCTCACGGTTTGGGTGCCTCTTTCTGACGCGCAGAAGCGGCATTAATTCCCAGGGCGTAACTATACAGAGGCTGCAACCATCAATCTCGTTGTTTTGTGCCCATTTTGCGGGCCTCGCGAAGTATTTATGAATGATAAGATCGCGGCTTTGAGAATTTCGAGGAAAGCGTTGTGCGCAAATTGGTTTGGGTAGTCGCGGCACTGGTATTGGCAGGGTGTGGTGAAGGCAAGAGTGTAGACGCACCAAAACCACAATCGGCTGCAGTAACGGCGCCGTCGGCGGCTGTGGCACCACAATGGGATCTCGAAGTGCGCGGCGAAACGCCACAAGCTGTCAGCGACCTGAGTGGCTGGCTGATCGAGCACGCCTTTGTGCCTACGGTGATCAAGGACAGCAGCGGCAAAACGCGAATTCTGATTGGTCCGTTCAACTCTCAGGCTGAAGCTGAGGCGCGTAAGGTGCAGGTGGATGCGGCTTTGGTGAAGGCCAAGAAGCAGAACGTTGAATCGGTGTTGGTCGAGCATCCGCTCGCGCCGTAAACGTGCGCGCGTGTTTCTGCCCGTTCATGCGTCTTCAGCGGGACAAACGATTGAATTGGCTGACGTCGACATAGAAAAGGACATTCTCTGGGAAATCGCCGACACCGCCACTGAAGGCTTTTACGGCTGGATTGCCGGAGAGTCGGCAGCCGTGATGAGCTTGCGCAGATACCAGATCAAAGAGCGCGTTCATACCTCGTGAGACACTTAATCTGATGGGCTACTGGCGGCACAATAAGACGGCCAGCCAAGCACAAAATAAAAAGGCCTCGAACGTTATGTTCGAGGCCTTTTTCGTGCTGCAATCAACCGCAGGCTTTCATGTTCACCGGCCCGACAAATTCGTTGCCGCGCCCCATCACGCACGCCACGCTTTGATTGCGCTGACGCTCCCAGTCCTGCACCGGGTAAGTCTTGTCCCATGCCTCGTACAATTGTCGATCCTGTTTCGACAGGCGCAAGCCGTACTGCTTGCTCATGTAAAAGTACGTACGGGCGATCATGCCGCGAATCGAAGGGCGGGGCATTACCTTCTTCGCCTTGAAGTCGACCTGGGTCAGGCATGAGCCGTATTGCCCGGATTGCACCGGCAACCAACCGTAGCTGAAGTTGCTGCGGTCTCCGTTGACCTCGCCAATGCTCGGTACCAGGTTATGCAAGTCGGCTTCGGCTTTCTGATAGCTTGGGTCGTAACGGGTGCAATTCTTCCTTCCGCCTTCCTGCCAGCACTGACGCTGATGGCCGAACTGCCAAGCCGGCACGATGTGCTCCCATTCAATACGTGACGCACGCTTGGCGTTCTTGCGCGGTACGTAACCGCAGGCTTTCAGATCAACCTTGTTGCCGGTGTACTTGCACCCGCAATAAAACTCTGTGGACTGTGGCGCGTACAGCTTCCAGGCGACCTTCTTGGCTTCGGTAAATGTGCGGGGTGCACCAGCCTGGGCACCCATGGTGATGAACAAAAAAAGCAAAGCAAAACAACGGACACTCATTGAATCAATCTTCCTTCGGCACAACCCAAAAAATCTGCACGCCACCGTCGTCGCGATAGGCGAGGGTGACGTTGTCGTTCTCGTCGATTTCCTCGAGCAGGCGCTCCCAGTCGTCCATCGGCTCGTCGGGCAAGCGGAAGATCAGTGCGGCTTTGGCTTTTTGAGCGGTGGGCGAATTGATGATTTTTTGAACGCGCATACCCATGCGTTCGTAAGCGTCAGGAGCATCTGGGGAAGTGGCCACGAGGTTATCCTTATTAAGCTGTACGTGCATACAGTATTTAACTGTAAGCATTTTCGCAACTGCTTAAAATTCAAGAAAATCCTCTGACAGCGGTTTTCAGAATTTGGTGTAGGCCGTGTCGATTTTTTTGTGGGAAAAGTGCGAGAGAGTTGTAAGCGATGCACCACCCGCCCATTGGGCGAGTAGTGCGCAGGGTGCCCGATCGAGAATTGATCGGGCGAAGGTCAATCAGTATTCCCAGAACATCCGTTGCAGCTCTTTGCTGTCGTTGGTTTTGGTCAAAGCGACCATTGCCAGGATGCGGGCCTTTTGCGGGTTCAGGTCGTGAGCCACAACCCAGTCGTACTTGTCGTCTGGCTGCTCGGCGTTACGCAGAACGAAGCCTCCAGCGTTGACGTGGGACGAACGAATGATTTGCACGCCATCCTTGCGCAGCGCTTGAAGGGTCGGAACCACGCGGGAGGATACCGAACCGTTACCTGTACCGGCATGGATAATGGCTTTGGCACCGGATTGTGCGAGGGCCTTGTAGGCGGTATCGCTGACGTTGCCGTAGGAATAAGCGATTTCTACGTCAGGAAGGCTCTTGATATTTTTGATGTCGAACTCCGAATCCATGGTGTGACGCTTGGCTGGCAAGCGGAACCAGTAGGATTTGCCTTCAACCACCATGCCCAATGGACCCCAGGCGCTTTTGAACGCTTCGGTCTTGATGTTGATCATTTTGCTGACGTCGCGACCGGACTGGATTTCATCGTTCATGGTCACCAGTACGCCTTTGCCGTGCGCTTCTTTGCTGCTGGCCACGGCCACGGCGTTGTAGAGGTTGAGCATGCCATCGGCGGACATCGCCGTGCCCGGACGCATCGAGCCGACGACGATGATCGGCTTGTCGGTTTTTTCTACCAGGTTGAGGAAGTAAGCGGTTTCTTCCAGGGTGTCGGTGCCGTGGGTGATGACGATGCCGTCGACGTCTTTGCTGTCAGCCAGTTCGGCCACGCGACGACCCAGTTGCAGCAGGTTTTCGTTGGTGATGCTTTCCGAAGCAATCTGCATGACTTGTTCGCCACGCACGTTCGCCAATTTGCTCAGCTCGGGAATGCCGGCGATCAATTGTTCGACGCCAACCTTTGCCGCCTGATAGGTGGCGCTATTGGCGGCGCTCGCGCCGGCACCGGCGATGGTGCCGCCTGTTGCAAGTACCACGACGTTAGCGAGCTTGGTCTGGGTTTCGACTTCTTTCGCCTGAAGGGCGGAAGGCAAGAGCAGAAGCAGGGCCAAAGCGCCCGGAACCAAAGTGTTGAAAGCAGATTTCATTATTTTTCTCTCTAGTAGTGAGACGGTGCTGATGCAGGTTCATCTAGATGCGCCCCAAGCCGATCTGAATGCTTGGGGTGCGGTGAGGGGAGCAGGATCTGTACCAGCCGTACTTTGCGTCAGAGAAATGTTTAACTTGATGATTTACATCAAGATTTTATGGGTTTGAAAATGTCGGGGTGAATCGTTTATCCGGTTTTCCGAACGATGGACACTTTCGCGTTCGGCTCTCCGAAAAGGACTACTGCTTTTGTCGAGTATTTCGAGTGGCCGGTTTCGGCTTTTCTGCTAAAGAAACTTTCGCGGGGGCCGATGGTTGTCCAAGGAAACAGAATCTACGGAGTTCACATGTCACTGACGGTCGGTTTATCTAATCCTGCGGCAGTCACCATCGGCGGCAAAACCGCAGCGACTATCAATGCATTGAGCGAGGCGGGAGCGGAGGCTTCCACCGAGGCGCTGGGCACTGAGAAGGAATCGAACAATCAGGTCAGGACCGGTGGCGCCGCCGCGCCAGAAGACAGCAAGGCTGAAAGCGGCGACAACCTGAGCGTCACGGTCAAGATGCTGCTCAAGCGAATGCAGGAACTGCAAAAGCAACTTCAGGAGCAGCAACAACAACTGGCGGCCGCACAAGCCAAGACCTATCCGACGCCTGAGGCCAAATCGCAAGCGGTGATGTCCATTCAGGGGCAAATCGCGCAAACCAGCGCTGCGATGGCAGAAGTGGCCGGTGCACTGGTCAAGGAAATGACGAAGAGTTCCACCAGCGGTAATCTGGTCAGCACCACGGCATAAGTAGTGAAGGGGCGAGTCCGACGATTCGCCCTACAACAAATGACGATTTCTGATTGTTGACAAATGTCGGCGGGATTCGCATAGTTCGGTCTACGCAAACGTTTGCGCGGCTTTCACGGCGCTGTATGGCCCGCAAGAAAGCCATGTAGCTTACGTCAGCGCAAGCGTTGCTCACAATAATCATAAGATCGGAGTGAACCCATGAAGCTGCCATTCGCTGGACGTCTTCTTGCTGTCGCTATGCTGGCTGCCACAGCCGCCGCACTACCTGTCTCTTCGGCATTCGCCGAATCTGCCGAGAAACCCAAAGTCGCGCTGGTCATGAAGTCACTGGCCAACGAATTCTTCCTGACCATGGAAGATGGCGCCAAGGCCTACCAGAAAGAACACTCCGCCGATTTCGACCTGATCTCTAACGGTATCAAGGACGAAACGGATACTGCCGGCCAGACTCGCATCGTCGAGCAGATGATCCTGGCCAAGGTCAACGCGCTGGTTATCGCCCCATCTGACTCCAAAGCCATGGTGCCGGTGATCAAGAAAGCCGTCGATGCCGGCATCACCGTGATCAACATCGACAACCAGCTCGATCCGGCCATCGTCAAAAGCAAAAACATCAGCGTGCCCTTCGTAGGTCCGGACAACCGCAAAGGTGCGCGTCTGGTCGGTGAATATCTGGCCAAGCAGCTCAAGGCCGGTGACGAAGTCGGCATCATTGAAGGTGTGTCCACGACCACCAACGCCCAGCAGCGCACCGCTGGCTTCAAGGATGCGATGGACGCTGCACAGATCAAGATCGTTTCCCTGCAATCCGGTGATTGGGAAATCGACAAAGGCAACAAGGTTGCCGCTTCGATTCTCAGCGAATACCCGGACGTCAAAGCGCTGCTGGCCGGCAACGACAGCATGGCAGTAGGCGCTGTCTCTGCTGTGCGTGCCGCCGGCAAGGCTGGGCAGGTGAAGGTCGTCGGTTACGACAACATCAATGCCATCAAGCCGATGTTGAAAGATGGCCGCGTGCTGGCCACCGCTGACCAGTTCGCTGCCAAGCAAGCTGTGTTCGGTATCGAAACCGCGTTGAAAATCATCAAGGGCGAGAAAGTCGACAGCGGCGCCAATGGTGTGATCGAAACACCGGTCGAGCTGGTCACCCAGTAAGTCTTCTGGCGACACAACGGCGCTCGTCCGTCCGGGCGAGCGCATGGAGAGTTTTTATGTCAGTTTCCGCCCCGAACGCTGTCCTCTCGGTCAGCGGTATCGGTAAGACCTATGCGCAACCGGTGCTTACCGGCATCGACTTGACGCTGATGCGCGGTGAAGTGCTGGCGCTGACCGGCGAGAATGGCGCCGGCAAAAGTACCCTGTCGAAAATCATTGGCGGACTGGTCACACCGACCACCGGCCAGATGCAATTCCACGGCAAGGACTATCGTCCGGGCAGCCGTACCCAGGCTGAAGAGCTCGGCGTGCGTATGGTCATGCAAGAACTCAATCTGTTGCCGACCCTGTCGGTGGCGGAGAACCTGTTTCTCGACAACCTGCCAAGCAACGGCGGCTGGATCAGCCGCAAGCAGTTGCGCAAAGCCGCGATCGAAGCCATGGCGCAGGTCGGTCTCGACGCGATCGATCCGGATACGCTGGTTGGCGAGTTGGGTATCGGGCATCAGCAGATGGTCGAAATCGCCCGTAACCTGATCGGCGATTGCCACGTGCTGATTCTCGATGAGCCGACCGCGATGCTGACCGCACGTGAAGTCGAAATGCTCTTTGAGCAGATCACCCGCTTGCAGGCACGCGGCGTCTCGATCATCTACATTTCCCACCGTCTCGAAGAACTGGCCCGCGTCGCGCAACGGATTGCCGTGCTGCGTGACGGCAATCTGGTCTGCGTCGAGCCGATGGCCAATTACAACAGCGAGCAACTGGTCACGCTGATGGTCGGTCGCGAACTGGGCGAGCACATCGACATGGGCCCGCGCAAGATCGGTGCTCCGGCGCTGACTGTCACGGGTTTGACTCGCTCTGACAAAGTGCGCGATGTCTCGTTCGAAGTGCGTGCCGGCGAGATCTTCGGGATTTCCGGACTGATCGGGGCAGGGCGCACAGAACTGCTGCGCCTGATTTTTGGTGCGGACGTTGCCGACAGCGGCACCATCGCGCTCGGCTCCCCGGCCAAAGTGGTCAGTGTGCGCTCGCCGGTCGATGCGGTACGCAACGGTATCGCGTTGATTACCGAAGACCGCAAGGGTGAAGGCCTGCTGCTCAGTCAGTCGATCAGTGCCAACATCGCACTCGGCAACATGCCGGAAATTTCCAGTGGCGGTGTCGTCAACAACGGCGACGAGATCGCTCTGGCGCAGCGTCAGATCGACGCCATGCGCATCCGCAGCTCGAGCCCGACACAATTGGTTTCAGAGTTGTCCGGTGGCAACCAGCAAAAGGTCGTGATCGGCCGCTGGCTGGAGCGCGACTGTTCAGTGCTGCTGTTCGACGAACCGACCCGTGGCATCGACGTCGGCGCCAAGTTTGACATTTATGCCCTGCTCGGCGAACTGACGCGCCAGGGCAAAGCGCTGGTGGTGGTGTCCAGTGACCTGCGTGAGCTGATGCTGATCTGCGACCGGATCGGCGTGCTGTCCGCCGGGCGGCTGATTGACACTTTCGAGCGTGACAGCTGGACCCAGGATGACTTGCTTGCCGCCGCGTTCGCCGGCTACCAAAAACGTGATGCGTTGCTCAACGAAGCGGCGCCTAGGGATCTCCCATGAAAACTGCATCTCCTGCCGGCAAACGTAGTGGCAACTTCTATGGTCTGGGCACTTATCTGGGCCTGGCCGGTGCCTTGCTGGCGATGATTGCGCTGTTCTCGGTCTTGAGCAGCCACTTTTTGTCCTATAACACCTTCAGCACCCTGGCCAACCAGATTCCTGACCTGATGGTGCTGGCGGTCGGCATGACTTTCGTGTTGATCATCGGCGGCATCGACCTGTCGGTGGGCTCGGTGCTCGCATTGGCCGCTTCGACCGTCAGCGTCGCGATTCTCGGCTGGGGCTGGGGCGTTTTGCCGTCGGCATTGCTCGGCATGGCGGTGGCGGCACTGGCCGGTACCGTCACCGGTTCGATTACTGTTGCGTGGCGGATTCCATCGTTCATCGTCTCTCTGGGTGTGCTGGAAATGGCTCGGGGTCTGGCGTATCAGATGACCGGATCGCGCACCGCGTACATCGGTGATTCGTTCGCCTGGCTGTCGAACCCGATCGCGTTCGGCATCTCGCCGTCGTTCATCATTGCTCTGCTGGTGATCATCATTGCTCAAGCGGTTTTGACCCGCACCGTATTCGGTCGCTACCTGATCGGCATCGGCACCAACGAAGAGGCGGTGCGTCTGGCGGGGATCAATCCGAAACCCTACAAGATTCTGGTGTTCAGCTTGATGGGCCTGCTGGCCGGTATCGCCGCGCTGTTTCAGATTTCCCGTCTGGAAGCCGCTGACCCGAACGCCGGTTCCGGTCTGGAGCTGCAAGTGATCGCTGCTGTGGTCATTGGCGGTACCAGTTTGATGGGTGGGCGCGGCTCGGTGATCAGCACTTTCTTTGGTGTGTTGATCATCTCCGTGCTGGCGGCGGGTCTGGCGCAGATCGGCGCGACCGAGCCGACCAAACGTATCATCACCGGTGCGGTGATTGTGATCGCGGTGGTGCTCGACACTTATCGCAGTCAGCGCGCCAGTCGCCGGGGCTAAAACATGGCAACGATCAAGGATGTGGCAGCCCTCGCGGGAATTTCCTACACGACGGTGTCGCATGTGGTGAACAACACCCGGCCGGTCAGTCAGGAGGTGCGGCTGAAAGTCGAGGCGGCGATCAAGAGCCTCGACTATGTGCCGAGTGCGGTAGCGCGCTCGCTGAAGGCCAAGACCACTGCAACCATTGGCCTGCTGGTGCCGAACAGTCTCAACCCGTACTTTGCGGAACTGGCGCGGGGCATTGAGGATTACTGCGAGCGTAACGGCTACTGCGTGATCCTCTGTAACTCCGACGACAATCCTGAAAAGCAGCGCAGCTATTTGCGTGTGTTGCTGGAGAAGCGCATCGACGGTTTGATCGTCGCTTCCGCTGGCGGTGACAGCGGACTGGCGCAGGGGCTGGCCGGGGTGAAAACGCCGATGGTCATCGTCGACCGTGGTCTGGACGGTGTCGATGCTGATCTGGTGCGTATCGACCATGAATACGGCGCTTACCTCGCGACCCGGCATTTACTGGAATTGGGGCATCGCGACATCGCCACCATTGGCGGTCCGGCGAGTACCAGTGTGGCGCAGATGCGTCTGGCCGGATATTGCCGAGCGCTGAAAGAGGCGGGCGTTGAAGTCCGCCCGGAGCGCATGCTGGAAAGTGATTTCACCAGTACGGGTGGATACAGTGCAGCGGCGATTCTGCTTGAGGGTAACCCGCCCAGCGCAATCTTTGCCGGTAACGACATGATCGGTATCGGCGTGCTGCGCGCCGCGGCAGAGCGCAATGTTCGTGTGCCGAGCGAGTTGTCGGTGATCGGTTTCGACGATATCCAGATGAGTCGTTACGTGTATCCGGCACTCACCACTGTGGGGCAATCGATCCTGCAGTTGGGCGAGATGGCGGCCGAAGTACTGCTGCGAAGGATCGCTACGCCGAATCTGGGCACTGATCAGCGGATCGTGACCCCGAGTATTGTTTTGCGCGAATCGACCGCACCGTTGTCCGGCGTGTTCACCGAATATCGCTGAAACCGAATTGACGAGTAATGATGTATGCCAGCAAATGTAGTGGTAATAGGCAGCCTGAACATGGATCTGGTGACCCGGGCACCGCGGCTGCCCGTCGGCGGTGAAACGCTGATCGGTCATTCGTTTGCCACGGTTTCTGGCGGCAAGGGTGCCAATCAGGCGGTGGCGGCGGCGCGTTTGGGTGCTCAGGTCGCGATGGTCGGTTGCGTTGGCAATGACGACTATGGCGTGCAATTACGCAACGCCTTGTTGGCCGAGCAGATCGATTGTCAGGCCGTCAGCACTGTCGATGATTCCAGTGGTGTGGCGTTGATCGTGGTCGATGACAACAGTCAGAACGCCATTGTCATTGTCGCCGGCGCCAATGGCGCCATGACGCCCGCAGTGATCGACCGTTTTGATGCGGTGCTGCAGGCCGCCGACGTGATCATCTGCCAGCTCGAAATTCCGGATGCGACAGTGGGGCATGCGCTCAAACGTGCGCGCGCGCTGGGTAAAGTTGTCATCCTTAATCCGGCGCCAGCCAGTCGTCCACTGCCGGCAGACTGGTTTGCCGCGATCGACTACCTGATCCCCAACGAGAGCGAAGCGACCGTGTTGAGCGGATTATCGGTGGACTCGCTGGAAAGCGCAGAAAGTGCCGCCAGCCAGTTGATCGCCATGGGGGCGGGCAAAGTCATCATTACGCTCGGTGCTCAAGGTTCGCTGTTTGCCGATGGCCAACGCTTTGAGCATTTCCCGGCACCGAAAGTGAAGGCTGTCGACACCACTGCCGCCGGAGACACATTTGTCGGTGGCTTTGCGGCGGCGCTGGCCAATGGCAGGTCCGAGGCCGAGGCGATTCGCTACGGACAGATTGCCGCCGCGCTGTCGGTAACCCGCGCCGGTGCGCAACCGTCAATTCCAACCCAGTCCGACGTACAGGCGTTTAAACCCGCATGAAAAAGACTCCTCTGCTCAACGTCGCATTGTCGCGGCTGATTGCTTCTCTGGGCCACGGCGACATGGTGGTCATTGGTGACGCCGGGTTGCCGGTGCCGCCTGGTGTCGAGCTGATTGATCTGGCGCTGACCCATGGCGTACCGGATTTCGTCAGCACCCTGAAAGTCGTGCTCAGCGAGATGCAGGTGGAAAGCCATGCACTGGCCAAGGAAATCTTCGACAAACAGCCGACCGCGTTGAATACGCTGGATGCGTTGAATGAAGAAGGTGCTCTCGGTCGTCGTGATCTGCTCAGTCACGAGCAATTCAAGGTTCTCAGCCGACAGGCTCGGGCGATTGTTCGTACAGGCGAATGCCAGCCGTACTGCAATATCGTGCTGGTCGCCGGAGTTACGTTCTGATTTTTCGATTCCACATGCACAAGGAATGCGCCATGCAACGCTATGCTCAGAAACTGCATCAATTCATCCGGAGCTTTCTGCTTTTGTCCGTAATCACTGCCACCGGCGCCCAGGCGGCGGAGAAAATCGACCTGATTATCGACACCGACCCGGGTGCCGATGATGTGGTTGCCTTGCTGTTCGCCCTGGCCTCGCCGGACGAGCTGAACATTCGCGCGCTGACCACCGTGGCCGGCAATGTGCGCCTCGACAAGACGTCGCGTAACGCACGACTCGCTCGCGAGTGGGCAGGGCGCGAAGATGTACCGGTTTATGCCGGTGCGCCGAAGCCGCTGATGCGCACCCCTATCTACGCCGAGAACATCCATGGCAAGGAAGGCCTGTCGGGTGTCACCGTGCACGAACCGAAAAAGGGTCTGGCTGAAGGTAATGCCGTCAACTATCTGATCGATACCCTGAAAAAAGCCAAGCCGCACAGCATCACCATCGCCATGCTCGGGCCGCAGACCAACCTGGCGCTGGCGCTGATCCAGGAGCCTGAAATCGTTCAGGGCATCAAGGAAGTGGTGATCATGGGCGGTGCGCACTTCAACGGAGGCAACATCACCCCAGTGGCCGAGTTCAACCTGTTTGCTGACCCGCAAGCGGCTGAAGTCGTGCTGAAAAGCGGCGTGAAACTGACTTACCTGCCGCTGGACGTGACCCACAAGATCCTCACCAGTGATGCACGCCTGAAACAAATCGCTGCACTGAACAACAACGCGAGCAAGATTGTCGGCGACATTCTCAACGAGTACATCAAAGGCGATATGGAACACTACGGTATTCCGGGTGGCCCGGTGCATGACGCGACCGTTGTGGCTTATCTGCTCAAGCCGGAACTGTTCACCGGTCGTTCGGTGAATGTTGTGGTGGATAGTCGTGAAGGGCCGACTTTTGGTCAGACCATCGTCGATTGGTACGACGGCCTGAAGGCACCCAAGAACGCCTTTTGGGTTGAAAATGGCGATGCTCAGGGTTTCTTTGACTTGCTGACCGAGCGTCTGAAGCGTCTGAAGTAAATCATTCGCCCGCAGGTGCCAGCCTGCGGGTTTTATCCCTTCTCTGCGTGTTTATGCGCGACCTGTTCGGTCGGGTAACGCTCGAAAATCTGCTTGATGAAGTGCTTGGCCGCTTCAGTGCCCAACTCCTTGACCAATAGATCGATACCAATCAGCGCAAGCTCCTCGGTGGTTCCCGGGCTGTAAGAGCTGTGTCCGTCTGTCCATTTGGCATTAATGGCGGCGTCGATGCTGATGGTGGTCATGAGAGCGCTCGAAAAGTCGGAAGATCATGGATTCGAGTTAACCATTTTGTCGGGCATTTGGCACTGCGACTTAGGCATGAACGGAGCGCTATGCGACACTTGGTATTTCAAGGCTTTCCAAGGACCGTTCTGTGCAGATCGATTTGAATACCCCTGACGGCCTCACGCTCGATGCGGTGCGCCAGTTGCTCGCTTCGGCCAGCGATGACGAACACACGCAACTGCGCGTGACCAAGGGCGGTATCGCTTACATTTCTTCCGGCGTTACCGGTGGGCAGGATATCGACGGTTTGCTGTTTCGCCTGGAAACCTGGGCCAAGGGTTCAGGGTATGTGGGCAATGTCGCGGCCAGTGATGAGGTGTGGGTGATGCAGATTTTCAACGCGCTGAAGGACAACTGGCCGAATCCGCCGTATGACTACATCGACGTCTACTGAGCGCCGTTAATATTCAGTCACGATTGATTGATGAATAGACGCATGCCGCTCAGGCACACTCGGCGTTTTTCCAATCGTGGGGCAGGGTGATGGCCTTGGCCGTGAAACCAAACGCCGGAATGGCGGTCGCACGATCTCAGCTTAACCATTTTGAAAACAAGGAGGCTTCATGCCTTTGAAGTTCGCGACACTGGGTGCACTTATGGCCGCCGCCATGTTGGCCGGTTGCAGCACGACCTCCAGCGAGTCGGCAAAGGAATCTGCGGCGACCGAAGCCGGTCACAGCCGCTGTGAAGCCACGGCGGCGGAGTTCGCCATTGGCAAGAAAGCTTCGCCAGAGCTGCTGGAGCAGGCGCGCAACAAAGCCGGGGCGCAGAATGCCCGCTTCCTCAAGCCGAATGACATGATCACGCTCGAGTACCGCTCGGATCGCTTGAATCTGAACACCGACAACAACCTGGTGATCACACGCGTCAACTGCGGCTGATCAGCGAAGGCTTTTGTTGCAGGCATAAAAAACCCCGTCACATGGACGGGGTTTTTTAGTGCGCGCAGAAATTACTCTGGGCGAACCTGTGCAGCTTGCATACCCTTTTGGCCTTTCTCAGCCACGAAAGAGACGGTCTGGCCTTCTTTCAGGCTTTTGAAACCGTCGGATTCGATAGCTTTGAAGTGTACGAACAGGTCGTCACCGCCACCTTGAGGAGTGATGAAGCCGAAGCCTTTTTCATCGTTGAACCACTTAACGGTGCCGGTTTGGCGATTAGACATGGTGTATCTCCAAGAAACATATATTTTTCAGTACTGTGCTGCTCAGGCCAACTGGGCACACCCGGGTATCATAGTCGAAATGTTCGCTTTGGTAGCCCCCCGGACGTGCTGTTTGCCAATCAGACGTGTTTTCTTTACTGCCTGATTCGGCTGAAAGCCCCGGTTTACAAGGCTTTTGGCAGAACGTAAAGACAATAAAAAAACCTGTAAAACCTGCATAAATCGTCTGAAAAGGCTCAAAATCAGCCCGTTTCAGGGGCGCTGAGCCGGGTCAGAAAGGTGTTTTGATCACTTTTTCGCCGGTGTATTTGCCTTGCATTTGGCAATTTGACCCAGTGCTTTTTGCTGCAGTTCTGGGGAGGCCTTATTGTCCATCAGCGCCTGAATGTCGGCGGCAGGATAGGACTTGATGGCATCAGCACCACAAGCACAGTGCGATTTGGCTGCAGCAGCGCCAATTTGCGGAGTTGCCGCTTGGGTGCACTGCTCCATGTACTTCTCACGCTCGCCCTTCGGCCAGTCGGCGTGGGCGCTCAGCGGTAGCAGCATAACGATAGGGGCGACGACGGCGAACAGGGTATTCAGACGCATGCGAGGATGCTCCTTGTGGGTCAATGTCTTGTTATCTGAGGGCTGAAGGGGCCATCAAGTTCATCACTCTGGCATAAAAACGGACGATTTGCCTTCTGGCAAAACAGAGGCATAAGTGACCGCTCATCTGTGCTAGCATGCCGGGCTCAAGCGTTCTCAGGCTCCGGCAGACCTTCAGTCCCGGCAGCGGTCAACGTACGTATATTTCGATTTGAATCCCAGTCACTCTGGTTCGGTTTTCCGGTTGGCCGCAAGGCTCCTGCCGCTGTAAGGCAGGCGTTCGTCATTGAATGGCCTGGATCGGATCTTGTACTGGCTCATCCCAACCCACGTGACCTTTGGTAGGGGTCACCACTAGGAGAGGAGGCGCCATGCCAACTATTACTCTTCCCGACGGCAGTCAACGTTCATTCGATCACCCGGTTTCCGTAGCCGAGGTCGCCGCATCCATTGGTGCCGGTCTGGCCAAAGCCACTCTGGCCGGCAAGGTCAATGGCCAACTGGTCGACGCCAGCGACATCATCAGCAGCGACGCGACCCTGCAAATCATCACGCCAAAGGATGAAGAGGGGCTGGAGATCATTCGTCACTCTTGCGCCCACCTGGTTGGCCACGCGGTCAAGCAGTTGTACCCGACTGCGAAGATGGTCATCGGGCCGGTCATCGACGAAGGCTTCTATTACGATATCGCCTTCGAGCGTCCTTTCACGCCGGACGACATGGCTGCTATCGAGCAGCGCATGCAGCAGCTGATCGAGAAAGATTACGACGTCATCAAGAAAGTCACTCCGCGTGCTGAAGTGATCGAAGTGTTCAAGGCCCGTGGCGAAGACTACAAGTTGCGCCTGGTCGAGGACATGCCGAACGAGCAGGCCATGGGCCTGTACTATCACGAAGAATACGTCGATATGTGCCGCGGTCCGCACGTGCCGAACACCCGCTTCCTGAAATCCTTCAAGCTGACCAAACTGTCCGGTGCCTACTGGCGCGGCGACGCCAAGAACGAGCAATTGCAGCGCGTTTACGGCACCGCTTGGGCAGACAAAAAGCAGCTGGCGGCTTACATCCAGCGCATTGAAGAAGCTGAAAAGCGCGATCACCGCAAGATCGGCAAGCGTCTGGGCCTGTTCCACACCCAGGAAGAATCCCCGGGCATGGTGTTCTGGCACCCGAACGGCTGGACTCTGTACCAGGTGCTCGAGCAATACATGCGCAAGATCCAGCGCGATAACGGCTACCTTGAAATCAAGACTCCTCAAGTCGTTGACCGCAGCCTGTGGGAGAAATCCGGGCACTGGGCCAACTACGCCGACAACATGTTCACCACCCAGTCGGAAAACCGCGACTACGCCATCAAGCCAATGAACTGCCCATGCCACGTGCAGGTGTTCAACCAAGGTCTGAAGAGCTACCGCGAACTGCCGATGCGTCTGGCCGAGTTCGGTGCTTGCCACCGCAACGAGCCGTCGGGTGCGCTGCACGGCATCATGCGCGTACGTGCGTTCACTCAGGACGACGCCCACATCTTCTGCACTGAAGAGCAGATGCAGGCCGAATCCGCAGCGTTCATCAAGCTGACCATGGATGTTTATCGTGACTTCGGCTTTACCGATGTCGAGATGAAACTGTCCACTCGTCCGGAAAAACGCGTCGGTTCCGACGAACTGTGGGATCGCGCTGAAGCCGCACTGGCTGCAGCCCTTGATTCTGCGGGCCTGCCGTACGATCTGCAGCCGGGTGAGGGTGCATTCTACGGTCCGAAGATCGAATTCTCGCTGAAAGACTGCCTCGGCCGCGTCTGGCAATGTGGTACTCTGCAGCTCGATTTTAACCTGCCTGTCCGTTTGGGCGCTGAATACGTCTCTGAAGACAACAGCCGCAAACACCCAGTGATGTTGCACCGTGCGATCCTCGGTTCCTTCGAGCGTTTCGTCGGGATTCTGATCGAGCACTACGAAGGTGCGTTCCCTGCCTGGCTCGCGCCAACGCAGGCGGTGATCATGAATATCACTGATAAACAGGCAGATTTTGTTGCAGAAGTTGAAAAAACTCTCAACGAAAGCGGATTTCGTGCCAAGTCCGACTTGAGAAATGAAAAGATCGGCTTTAAAATCCGCGAGCATACTTTGCTCAAGGTTCCCTATCTTTTGGTTATCGGAGATAAGGAAGTCGAGATGCAGACTGTCGCTGTGCGTACTCGTGAAGGTGCTGACCTGGGCTCGATGCCCGTCGCCCAGTTCGCTGAGTTTCTCGCGCAAGCGGTTTCCCGGCGTGGTCGCCCAGATTCGGAGTAATTATTATTAAGCGTGAAATGAGACAAGATAAACGAGCTGCACCGAAAGCCCCGATCAACGAGAATATCTCGGCACGCGAGGTTCGGTTAATTGGCGCTGATGGCGAGCAGATTGGCATCGTCTCGATTGATGAAGCGCTTCGTATTGCTGAAGAAGCAAAGCTTGATCTGGTGGAAATCTCCGCAGACGCAATCCCACCGGTTTGCCGTGTGATGGATTACGGCAAATCGATCTTCGAAAAGAAGAAGCAGGTTGCCGCGGCGAAGAAGAACCAGAAGCAGATTCAGGTAAAAGAAATCAAGTTTCGTCCAGGGACGGAGGAAGGGGATTACCAGGTAAAACTGCGCAACCTGGTACGTTTCCTGAGTGATGGGGACAGGGCCAAGGTATCCTTGCGATTCCGCGGCCGTGAGATGGCCCACCAGGAGCTGGGGATGGAACTCCTCAAGCGGGTTGAAGCTGACCTGCTCGAGTACGGTTCGGTCGAACAGCATCCTAAGATGGAAGGACGCCAGCTGATCATGGTCATCGCCCCGAAAAAGAAGAAGTAATCAACAGGGCACGGCAGGCCTTCTGATTATGTTTATCAACTGAATGCGGAGTATCCGAACATGCCAAAAATGAAAACCAAAAGTGGTGCTGCTAAGCGGTTTCTGAAAACTGCTAACGGTATCAAGCACAAGCACGCTTTCAAGAGCCACATCCTGACTAAAATGTCGACCAAGCGTAAGCGTCAACTGCGCGGTAGCAGCTTGCTGCATCCGTCTGACGTGGCAAAAGTCGAGCGCATGCTGCGCCTTCGTTAATTTTAGTCAAGAATAGAGGAAGTAACTCATGGCTCGTGTAAAGCGTGGCGTCATTGCCCGTAAGCGTCACAAAAAAATTCTGAAACTTGCTAAAGGCTACTACGGCGCACGCTCCCGCGTATTCCGTGTTGCCAAGCAAGCGGTAATCAAGGCAGGCCAATACGCCTACCGTGACCGTCGTCAGAAAAAACGTCAGTTCCGCGCTCTGTGGATCGCTCGTATCAACGCTGGTGCTCGTGTTAACGGTCTGTCCTACAGCCGTTTCATCGCTGGCCTGAAAAAAGCGTCCATCGAGATCGACCGTAAGGTTCTGGCTGATCTGGCAGTGAACGAAAAAGCGGTGTTTGCTGCGATTGTCGAGAAAGCTAAAGCCACCTTGGCTTAAGTACCCCCGACAATCACCCGGCCTCACTTCCGTGGGGCCAGGTGGTAAACGTCTTAAATAGGGGAAGAGCCTTCAAGCTCTTCCCCTATTTTGTATCTGGAGTCTGTACATGGAAAACCTGGATGCGCTGGTCTCTCAAGCACTAGAGGCTGTGCAAAGCGCTGAAGATATCAATGCCCTGGAGCAAATCCGGGTTCAATACCTTGGCAAAAAGGGTGAATTGACTCAGGTGATGAAGACCCTGGGGAATTTGCCGGCAGAAGAGCGTCCGCAAGTCGGTGCGCTGATCAACGTTGCCAAGGAACGTGTTACAGGCGTTCTCAATGCGCGCATGGCTCTGTTTGAAGAAGCCGAACTGGCTGCCAAACTGTCTGCCGAATCCATTGACGTGACGTTGCCGGGCCGTGGTCAGACCTCCGGTGGTCTGCATCCGGTGACCCGGACTCTGGAACGTGTTGAACAGTTCTTCACCCGCATCGGCTACGGCATTGCCGAAGGCCCTGAGGTCGAAGACGACTATCACAACTTTGAAGCGCTCAACATCCCAGGCCATCACCCGGCCCGGTCGATGCATGACACCTTCTATTTCAATGCCAACATGCTGCTGCGCACCCATACCTCGCCGGTACAGGTCCGCACCATGGAATCGAAGCAGCCGCCGATCCGCATCGTCTGCCCAGGCCGCGTGTATCGCAGTGACTCCGATATCACTCACTCGCCGATGTTCCACCAGGTCGAAGGCCTGCTGGTTGATCGCGACATCAATTTTGCCGATCTCAAAGGCACCATCGAAGAATTCCTGCGGGTGTTCTTCGAAAAAGAGCTGGCCGTACGTTTCCGTCCTTCGTACTTCCCGTTCACCGAACCATCCGCTGAAGTCGACATGGAATGCGTGATGTGCAGCGGTAAAGGCTGCCGTGTCTGCAAGCAAACCGGCTGGCTGGAAGTGATGGGCTGCGGCATGGTTCACCCCAACGTGCTGCGCATGTCCGGCATCGACCCGGAAGAGTTCTCCGGCTTTGCTTTCGGCATGGGCGTCGAGCGTCTGGCCATGCTCCGTTACGGCGTGAACGACTTGCGTCTGTTCTTCGACAACGACTTGCGGTTCCTCGCGCAATTTCGCTAGTCGTAACGAATTCTTAGGAGAGCAGGATGAAATTCAGTGAACAATGGCTGCGTGGCTGGGTTAGCCCGCAGGTAAATCGCGACGAGCTGGTTGCTCGTCTGTCGATGGCTGGTCTGGAGGTCGATAGCGTGACTCCGGCTGCCGGTGTTTTCAGCTGCGTGGTCGTGGGCGAGGTGCTGAGCACCGAGCAACACCCTGATGCCGACAAGTTGCGCGTGTGCCAGGTCAGCAATGGCGCGGAAACCTTCCAGGTCGTGTGCGGTGCGCCAAACGTGCGTCCGGGCCTGAAGATTCCGTTCGCCATGATTGGCGCTGAGCTGCCGGGCGACTTCAAGATCAAGAAAGCCAAACTGCGCGGCGTCGAGTCCAACGGCATGCTGTGCTCGCAAGCCGAGTTGCAGGTCGGTGAAGGCAACGACGGTCTGATGGAGCTGCCGGCTGATGCGCCGGTGGGCGAAGACTTCCGTGTGTATCTGAGTCTGGAAGACGCCAGCATCGAGGTCGACCTGACCCCGAACCGCGGCGACTGCCTGTCCCTGGCTGGTCTGGCTCGTGAAGTCGGCGCGCTGTACGACGCGCCGGTGACCCGTCCGGTGGTCATGGCCACTCCTGCCGTGCACGACGAAGTGCGTTCGGTAGAAGTGCTGGCGCCTGCCGCGTGCCCACGTTACCTGGGCCGCGTTATCCGCAACGTTGATCTGTCCAGACCGACGCCGCTGTGGATGGTTGAGCGTCTGCGTCGCGCTGACGTGCGCAGCATCGACGCTGCCGTCGACATCACCAATTACGTGATGCTCGAACTGGGTCAGCCGCTGCACGCCTTCGATCTTGCCGAAATCAATGGCGGCATCCGTGTGCGCATGGCGGAAGAGGGCGAGAAGCTGGTGCTGCTCGACGGTCAGGAAGTCAGCCTGCGTAGCGATACGCTGGTGATCGCTGACCACACTCGCGCGCTGGCGATTGCCGGTGTGATGGGTGGTGAGCACAGTGGTGTTTCCGCGACCACTCGCGACGTATTTCTGGAAAGTGCGTTCTTCGATCAGATCGCAGTGGCGGGCAAGGCCCGTTCCTATGGCCTGCACACCGATGCTTCGCACCGCTACGAGCGTGGCGTCGATTGGCAACTGGCCCGTGAAGCCATGGAGCGCGCCACTGGCCTGCTGCTGGAAATCACTGGCGGTGAAGCCGGCCCGATCATCGAGACCGTCAGTGCGCAGCATCTGCCGTCGATCGCGCCGATCACTCTGCGTTCCCAGCGCATCACTCAGATGCTCGGTATGGAAATGGATTCCGCCCAGGTTGAGCGTTTGCTCGGCGGCCTGGGTCTTGGCATTGCTGCCGACGGTGAAGGCCAGTGGCGAGTAGAAGTGCCAAGCCATCGCTTCGACATCAGCCTGGAAGTCGATCTGATCGAAGAGCTGGCCCGTCTGTACGGCTACAACCGTCTGCCGGTTCGTTACCCGCAAGCGCGCCTGGCGCCGCAAGCCAAGGCTGAAGCGCGTAGCGATCTGCCGGAACTGCGTCGTCTGTTGGTAGCGCGTGGTTATCAGGAAGCGATCACTTACAGCTTCATCGATCCGCGTCAGTTCGAGCTGTTCAACCCGGGCGTCGAGCCGCTGTTGCTGGCCAATCCGATCTCCAATGACATGGCCGCCATGCGTTCGTCGCTGTGGCCGGGTCTGGTCAAAGCGCTGCAGCACAACCTCAACCGCCAGCAAGATCGCGTGCGTCTGTTCGAAAGCGGTCTGCGCTTCGTTGGTCAGCTGGAAGGTCTGAAGCAAGAGCCGATGCTGTCCGGCGTGGTTTGCGGTAGCCGCCTGCCGGAAGGCTGGGCGCAAGGTCGCGACACTGTCGATTTCTTCGACGTCAAAGCTGACGTGGAGGCCGTACTGGGCTTTGCCGGTGCACTGGATTCGTTCACCTTCGCACCGGGCAAACACCCGGCGCTGCACCCGGGTCAAACCGCGCGCATCGAGCGCGAAGGGCGTGAAGTCGGCTTCATCGGTGCCATCCACCCGGAATTGTCGAAAGCCTTGGGTCTGGATCGTCCGGTCTTCGTTTTCGAACTGGTTCTGGCAGAAGTGGCACTCGGTAAAATGCCGAAATTCCATGAGTTGTCGCGCTTTCCTGAAGTGCGTCGTGACCTTGCACTGATTGCGCACAAAGACGTCGCGTCTGCAGCCGTACTGGACGTAATCCGTGAAAATGCAGGCGAATGGCTCACAGATCTCAGGCTGTTTGACGTGTATCAGGGTAAAGGTATTGATCCTGATAGAAAAAGCCTTGCAGTTGGCTTGACCTGGCAGCATCCATCGCGCACTCTTACTGACGATGAGGTGAATTCGACGACGCAAAATATCCTCACCTCGCTCGAACAAAGGTTGAACGCCACGTTAAGGAAGTGACGTATGGGGGCTTTGACGAAAGCTGAGATGGCGGAACGTCTGTATGAAGAGCTGGGCCTGAACAAGCGGGAAGCCAAGGAATTGGTAGAACTGTTTTTCGAGGAAATCAGGCACGCTCTTGAAGACAACGAGCAGGTCAAATTGTCCGGTTTCGGCAATTTCGACCTTCGGGACAAACGCCAGCGGCCTGGCCGCAACCCGAAAACGGGGGAAGAAATCCCGATCACGGCTCGCCGTGTGGTCACCTTTCGTCCAGGGCAGAAGTTGAAGGCCCGAGTTGAGGCTTATGCTGGAACCAAGTCATAACGACGAACTACCCGTCATCCCGGGCAAACGCTACTTCACCATCGGTGAAGTCAGCGAGCTGTGTGCCGTAAAGCCACACGTGCTGCGCTACTGGGAGCAGGAGTTTCCTCAACTCAACCCCGTCAAACGCCGCGGAAACCGCCGGTATTATCAGCGCCAGGACGTGCTGATGATCCGGCAGATCCGCGCGCTCCTTTACGATCAGGGTTTCACCATCGGCGGCGCACGCCTGCGTTTGTCCGGCGATGAAGCCAAAGACGACACGACCCAATACAAGCAGATGATTCGGCAAATGATTGCCGAATTGGAAGATGTACTGGTGGTTCTCAAGAAATAAAAAGCAGCGTTTGAATACTTCCAGTTTTCAAACGCTTGCGCTATATTCTTGAGCGTTCTTCGAGATGAAGAGCGAGTTGCAAGACCAGTCGGGGCGTAGCGCAGTCCGGTAGCGCACTAGCATGGGGTGCTAGGGGTCGAGTGTTCGAATCACTCCGTCCCGACCATATTTTTCAATGACTTAGCCCAATCTGAAAAGGTTGGGCTTTTTCATGCGTGGGGAATTTGCGGGGGCATCTCGTTTTCTCCTCAAGATGATCAGAGCCGGTCCTCGCGAACTGATTGACCTCGATGCGGACTCAGCCAAAGGCTGCGACGTCAGGTTGCGTGGGTCATGCGGTCGTATTCGCCACGACTGCACCAATGCATGCTCAGCGAGTAACCTCATCACCAACGCGGACATCCGCAGACTCATTGCGCTTCAGGCAGGCAAGATGTCGATGAAAGCCATTATTTCCGATGTCAGACGACATTACTTCCAGCGTGTCGCGTCTTTTGGGGGTAATCAAGTCTCTTGCTTTAACAACTTAACACTTTCGAAATAGCGCCATAGTGCTGATGTTGCTTTATAGCTCTGGTATATAGAAGTGTATAGGTCGTAAGTTTATTTGACGCCAAAAAATATCGAACTATAGTTTTTTTTGCTGCAGGCAGAATTCTATTCTTTGTTGATGAGGTGTTGCTAAATGGAAAGTAAAATTCATGCGAATAAAGGCTGGCAACGTATCGGGAAAATCCCTTCGGCAGGCAATCTTTATGCAGATGGTACATGGTGCTTCAATACTCGCGAGCGAGACGCCAGAACCTGTGATGCTAAAGGATATGGTGTAGGCAAGGGCAACTACTACATTATGAATATTGATAAGGGGGACAAGAAATATCCTTATAGCGGCGAGAAGGCAATAGTGGGGCAGGCAATATTCAGAGTCGGTGAGCATGGATCGCCAGAGGCGCTGGGTCTGCGAGGGGCGTTCAGCGGTGGTGAGGATGTGTGGATGATGATCAATGACACGTTTGACGGTCTTGATGACAATGACGGTTCCCTCCAACTTAGGTTTGTTTCTGCAGGAGGACGGACACTAACACCGACAAATTCTCTTGGTGATCCCATTGGTACTCAATATACAAAGGACAAGTTCACGAACTAAGAGTGGTTCTTGGCGTTTCTATTTGTGCGGGATTATGATGGTCTCATGTTTCGTTCGATTTTAATTTTGGTAGCTGTGCTGTCGGTGGGTTTTTCTGGTACTACAAATCAATAAAGGGTGGGGCTTGGGGCGAGCACAAACAGGAGGTGCCACTGAGCGACTATCAGAGTTACTCTGTCCCGGTCGTATAATTCATTTAAAAAGGCCAATGCATTCAGTATTGGCCTTTTCAGTACGTGTCCCTTTATGCGATGCCAGCGCGGCTAGCGTGTATTCATGGTGCCAGGCTCGCTAGTTGCAATGTTTGGAGCTCACCGCGAGACGGAAAAAGAACGGCTATTGTGCAGGCTTCTTCTTGATGTCATCCGAGTCACTCGAAGTCGCAGCGTCCTTTTCCGTTTCGTGCGATTGCGCGCCTGCGTTGCCGCCTGACGATTCCTCGCCTTTCTTGTTCGCCTTTTCTTCATTGGATTGTTTGCTGCCGGAATTGACTCCTGGCAGGGCGGTCGGCGGGGCAGCAGACCCAGCGTTAGTCTCCTCGGCAGCCAATGTGCAGGCAGGGCCAATGAGCAGCAGACTGGCGAGGGACAGGGCAGCAATATTCTTGTTCATTATCTGTACGCTCCACTGAGGGGTGTTCAGTTTGGAAGTGCTGAGAGGCGAAAGGTGCGGGCCACCGGACGAGTGGTGAGAAGGCAAATTGCTGGCCCCCGGACTATCGCTTCCCCGGCAAAATCGCCTTTTTTCAAAAGGTTAGGTTGGCTATATGCGGACGATTGTCATAACCGTTGCAACGCTTTCCCTGGCTGTCATCGCCTGTGGGGTTCAGGCGAAAGAGTTGAGCAAGAGTCATCGTTTTGCCTGTGTATGGGGTTCGGACATCGCCGCCGGCGCGCAGCAGTCGAAGCTTGCGGGGATTTCGCTGTATGGCGCGCGCAAACGCCTGCAGGTGCGCAAGTTCCAGCAGCCGTGGATGCGCATGACTGCGATGGGGATCACCGAGCAGACCTACGACAGTCCATCAAAGCTCAAACCCGCAGCGGTCAAGCAGACCTATTATGAACAATGCGTACGCCACGAACTGGCCCAGCGCTGAAGCAAAAAGCCCAACCTGAACCGGTTGGGCTTTTTCATGCCTGGCGAAAAGTTTGTCTCACTTTTCGCTCTCGCAATTGACCATCCACGATACGCCAAAACGATCCACCAGCATGCCGAAGCGCACCGCCCAGAAAGTCGCCTCCAGCGGCATATCGATGCGGCCGTCCTTGGCCAGAGCGTTAAACACCTGCTCAGCTTCAGCGATGCTGTCGACATTCAGCGAAATCGAGCAGCCGCTCATGCCTTGAGTCGGGCGGTCGGGTGTGGTGTCCGAGGCCATGATCATCTGATCACCCACTTTCAGACAGGTGTGGATGATCAGATTGTGGTGTTCTTTGGGCACATGTTCGGCGGCGGGTGTCTCGCCGAATGTCATCATCGCTTCGAGCTTTCCTTGCAAGGCTTGCTGGTAAAAGGTGAAGGCCTCGCGGCAGTCACCGTTGAAGATCAGGTACGGGTCGATTCTCATGTCTCTGCTCCCGGCAGTCAGGCGCGGAGCATGGCGGGTGTTCGCCGGGTTCCGCGTTAGGCGGTTAAAACATAGCAGAGCGTTGGACGCCGGAAAGGCCTGAGTCTTCCAGATGTTTTTGTTCTGAAAAGCGCTTCGACGATAACGCGGTCGTTGTGTGAAATTCAGTCCAAGCGCTGGAGTACCATGACGCACCACCATCACCTGCAGAGTCCAACGCCCCATGCCTGATCTATCACGCTTCACGTCCTTGTTCGATCAGGCGCAGCGCGCCTTGCGCCTGGTCTGGGGGACATCGCGTGGCTTGTTTCTGGGGCTGGTGCTGGCAACGTTGGTGGCCGGGCTGCTGCCGGCACTGGCGGCGTGGTTGGGGCAGCGAATTGTCGATGCCGTGGTCGCAGCGATGCAGCTGCACGCGCAACACGGCAGTGCGCCGCTGTGGCCGGTGTTGCGTTACGTTTTGTTGGAGGCCGGGGTGTTGGCGCTGTTGTCCGGCACGCAACGGGCGCTCTCGGTGCAGCAGTCGCTGTTGCGGGTGCAGTTAGGGCAGAAGGTCAATACGCTGATCCTGGAGAAAGCACAGACCCTGTCACTGGTGCAGTTCGAGAACTCCGAGTTCTACGACAAACTGGTGCGTGTGCGTCGCGAGGCTTCGACCCGGCCATTGGCGCTGGTCATGAAGTCGTTGGGCTTGATTCAAAACCTGATCATGCTGATCAGCTTTGGTGTGCTGCTGGTGCATTTCTCCCCTTGGGCGCTGGTGCTGCTGGTGGTCGGAGCATTGCCGGTGTTCTTTGCCGAGGCGCATTTTTCCGGTGACGCCTTTCGCCTGTTCACCCGCCGCGCGCCGGAGAGTCGGCAGCAGAATTACATCGAAACCTTGCTGTCCCACGAAACCTATATCAAAGAGGTCAAGCTGTTCGGTTTTGCACCACTGTTGCTGCAACGCTACCGCGACACGTTCGCCAGGTTGTATGCCGAAGATCGACGTCTGACGTTGCGGCGCGATGGCTGGGGTTTCGGCCTCGGTCTGCTCGGTACGGCGGCTTTTTACGTGGCCTATGCCTGGGTGGTGATCGATGCTGTGCATGGCCAGATCAGTCTTGGCCAGATGACCATGTATCTGGTGTTGTTCAAGCAAGGCCAAAGCGCGGTGAGCAGCAGCCTGAGTGCAATCAGCGGCCTGTACGAAGACGGCCTCTACCTGACCAGTCTTTATGAATATCTAGCCGAACCGGTTCAGGTCGATAGCGGCCACCTGACGGTCGGTGCCTGCCCGGGCGATGGGTTGCGTTTCGAAAACGTCGGTTTCCGTTATCCGGGTGCCAGTCGACCGGCACTGGAAAATATTGACCTGCAACTGGTGCCAGGCCAGAGCATGGCGTTGGTCGGAGAGAACGGTTCAGGCAAGACCACGCTGATCAAATTACTGACCCGGCTCTATCGTCCTGATCAAGGGCGCATCCTGCTCGATGGCAGTGATTTGCAGGATTGGCAGGAGACCGCGTTACGTCGACGTATTGGCGTGATTTTTCAGGACTACATCCGCTATCAGTTCAGCGTCGGAGAAAACATCGGCGTCGGCGATACCTTGGCGTTCAACGATTCGCAACGATGGAAAGAGGCGGCTGCCCAAGGGATGGCGGCGCCCTTTATCGAAGGACTGGACAAGGGGTATGCCACGCAATTGGGACGCTGGTTTGCCGGGGGCCAGGAATTGTCTGGCGGGCAGTGGCAGAAAATTGCCTTGTCCCGCGCGTACATGCGCCGTGAGGCCGACATTCTGATCCTCGATGAGCCGACTTCCGCCCTTGATCCGGCGGCCGAAGCGGCGGTGTTCGAGCATTTCAGCCAGCACAGCGAAGGGCGCATGACCTTGCTGATTTCCCATCGTTTTTCCAGCGTGCGCAATGCCGACCACATCATCGTCCTGCAACAAGGCCGGATTCTGGAGCAGGGTGGCCACGATCAACTGGTCGCCGCTGCGGGGCATTACGCGCAACTGTTCGATTTGCAGGCTCGCGGCTACCGCTAAGTGTCCCGCCCGCTGCGCACGGTCGCCGGTCCGGCCATCCGCGGCGCTGGTTTGCTCTGCATCAGGCTGTCGAGCGCCTTGCGATAATTCTGCCCGCCGAGCGCCATGCTGTTGTTGTGCGTCGCTCCTGGCACCAACAACAGGCGCTTGGGCTGTTGCGCGGCGTTGAACAGTTGCTCGCTGAAGCGCGGAGGAACGAAAGCATCAGCCAGACCGTGAACCACCAGCAGCGGCATGTGAATGTCGGCGATCTTGTCGATCGAATCGAATTTCTGCGACAGCAGCCAGCGCACCGGCAATGAAGTGTTGGCCACAGAGGCGGCGACATCTGCCAGCGTGGTAAACGTGGACTCGATCACCAGTCCGCGCACGGGTAGCGCGGAGTGATCGCGGGCGGCGGCCTGCCCAAGTTCCGCTGCCAGATCGATCGCCACGGCGCCGCCCAGGGAATGCCCGTAGATCAGGCGTTTGGCCGGATCCGGTTGCAGCAGTTTGAAGCGCTCCCACGCCACGCGTGCGTCTTCGTAGACACTGCTTTCCGATGGCAGATCACCGTGACTCTTGCCGAAACCGCGATAGTCGATGGCCAACACCGAATAACCCGCCGCGCGCAATTGTTCGATGCGAAACAACTGCCCGGTGAGGTTCCAGCGCACGCCATGCAGATAGAGAATGGCCGGCGCATTGGCCTTTTCCGCCGGCCACCACCAGGCATGAATGTTTTCCCCGGCCTTGAAACTCTTCGGTTGCAGGTCGAGTTCCTGCACGCTGCCGGGCAAGCCGCGATACCAACCGGCAGTGCCCGGTTCGATGCGAAACAGCAGTTTGCGTTCGGTGTGTTCGAGTACGGCACAACTGGTCGGCACGCCGATAATCAGCGCGGCCATGCAGGCAAACGCCAAACGGCGGCGTCGCAGACGCGTCATGAAGGACAGGAACATTAAACGTTTCACCCAGGCGCAGACAAAGAAGGCTTTTTACCAGATGCCTCGGTCTGCGCGTGAGTTTTTCGACCACCGCCCCGGCGCAACGATTACCAAATGCTGCAAAGACTTACACGACCTGCAGCACGATCTTGCCGATATGGTCGCCAGCCTCCATGTGTGCGTGAGCCTGAGCCGCGTCGTTGAGTGAATAAACCTTGTCGATCATCGGCAGGCAGCGCCCGGCAGACAGTGCTGGCCATACGTGCTCGCGCAGTTGATCGGCAATCGCGGCTTTTTCGGCAGCGGTACGGGCACGCAAGAGGGAGCCGGTGATCACCGCGCGTTTGGCCATCATTGCCAGCAGGTCAAAGTCGTTGGCCCGTGCGCCGCCGAGGAAACCGAGCATGACCAGACGGCCATCCATCGCCAAAGCGCTGACGTTATCGTTGAGATACGAGCCGCCCATGATGTCGAGGATCACATTGACGCCCTGGCCTGCGGTTTTATCGGCGATGACCTTGGCGAACTCCTCCTCGCGATAGTTGATCGGCAAGCCGCCAAGGTTGCTGATCGCTGCGCATTTGTCCGGGCTGCCGGCGGTGGCAAACGCTTCTATGCCGAATTCTCGGCACAGCATCAGTGCGGTAGTACCGATGCCGCTGGTGCCACCATGAATCAATGCGCGTTGACCACGGCTGGCGCCACCGAGGCCGAACAGGTTGGCCCATACGGTAAAGAAGGTTTCCGGGATCGCGGCGGCGAGCACCCAGTCCAGGCCGTCGGGAATCGGCAGGGTCTGGCCGGCGGGGACGGCGCAGTATTCGGCATAACCGCCGCCATTGGTCAGCGCGCAGACTTTGTCGCCCACGGCGAACTGATTGACACCCGCCCCGAGCGCCACGACTTCACCGGCGACCTCCAGCCCGGGAATCGGGTTCATGCCGGGTTTCATCGGGTATTTGCCGGCGCGCTGCAAGGCGTCCGGCCGGTTGATTCCGGCGGCGTGTACGCGGATCAACACCTCGCCCTCTGCGGCGACTGGCAGCGGTACGCGGCGGGGTTGCAAGACCTCGGGTCCACCGGGCTCGGTGATTTCGATTCGGGTCATTTCGCTGGGCAGGGACATATCGATTCCTCTTGGCTTGAGTTGTGTAAGTGGGAGCGTGCTGCGCAAGCAATGATTCCCTTCAATTTGCACAGCAGCGCCGTTCAACCGGGGCGGGCAGCCATTTCATGGCTTGCTCCAGCAGCAGCGCCACGACGATCGCGCCAGCGGCAATAACGAACAACAACGCGTGATGCCCGCTGCTGGCATTGAACAGCGCCGAATAGGCAAACCCGGCCAGCGCCTGAAACGTGGCGAATGACACCGTGGCACGGCTCCAGGCGATTTGCTGGCGATGGTGCTCCGGCACCAATTCATGCACCCGCGCCAGCGCCAGCGGCACAATGCCCGGCGGAAATGAACCGAGAATCACCGCCAGCAAAGCCAGCGCCAGAAACGAGTGGGAGATCGCCAGCAGTCCTAGGGCAATCGCCTGCACCACCAGCACCAGACGAATGCCGGACCGTGCGCCCAGTTGATCGGCGAGAAAGCCATAACTCACCGGGCCGACAATCGCGCCCAAGCCGTACATCACCCAGATCAACGCGCCGATATGCGCCCCGGCACCGAGTCCACGCGCCACGTAATCCACCAGAAACACCATGGCGGGCACCAGGCCGGCTGCCATAAAAGCGTATTGAGCGAACAGCAAGTACACACCACGCGGTGTTGGTTCTACGGGCACTATTTCTTGCGCAACGACCGGGTGCAGGAAATCAGACGGCCAGGCAAACCAGCTCAGCACCGTCAGCAACAAGGCCAAAGCCCCCAGGCCCAGCCACGTTGCCTGCAAGCCAAGGCTCAACAGCGGTGGCACCAGCGTCCCGGAACCGGCAATGCCAAGACCGATACCCAGAAAAATCGCGCCACTGGCCAGCCCTTTACGCGCCGCCGGGACATGCGGCAGTACTGTCGCGGCCACTAGAACCATGATCGCGCCGCCGGCAATCCCGGACAGCAGCCGCCAGCCGAAGAACCAGCTCACCGACAACGGAAACGCGCAGGCAAAAAATGCCGCCGTGACCACCAGCATCATCAGCCGCAAGGCATTTTTATTGCCGAGTTGGCGTGCTGCAGGCCGGCCGAGCAGGGCGCCGATCAGATAACCCACCAGATTGGCGGCTCCGAGGTAGACCACATCATTGGCGCTGAACCACTGCGCCTCAATCAGCGAAGGGATCAACGGGGTGTAAGCGAAACGCGCCAGTCCGATGCTGACCAGGCTGGCGCAGAGGCCAGCGAAGATCGAGAGCCAGATACCGGTGGAGGTTGAAGTGCGCATGATAGCGATCTCGCGGAAGGTTTATGGCATTCAGCATATCGGCTATCGTTGCTGCGTTAATGCAGCGATTAAGCGGCACGCTGATGCGAATTTGCATCGCCTGGAGACAGCATGAATTGGGATGACGCACGGGTATTTCTTGCCGTTTGCCGCGAATCGACGCTGCGCGGTGCAGCGAGGGTTTTGGCGGTGGATCAGGCAACCGTCGGGCGGCGCATCACGGCACTGGAAAAGTCCCTGAGCGCGACGTTGTTCCTGCGCACCTCTGACGGGTACGCGTTGACGGCGGTCGGCGAAGCAGCGCTTAAAAGCGTGGAGAAAATGGAGCATTCGGCGCTGGAGCTGGAGCGGCAGATTCAAGGCTTGGACGATCGTCTGACTGGCACGGTGCGCGTCAGCACCACGGATTCGCTGGCCATCGATTTTCTGATTCCGGCGATTGCCCGCTTGCACGAGCAGCACCCGCACGTGCGCGTGCAACTGGATGCGTCCACACAGATTCTCAGCCTGGCCAAGCGTGAGGCGGATATCGCCGTGCGCAACACCCGGCCGGACAACCCTGACCTGATTGCCCGGCGCATTGCCCGATGGCCGGTGGGGCTGTTTGCTTCCCAAGCCTATATAGATGCCAATGGAGTGCCGCCGCCGGGCACGGCATTTGAAGGGCATGATCTGGTGGTTTATCAACCGTATCTGCAAGGCAAAAAGGACCTGACGTTGGTATCGGAGCCGTTGAGTCGCGGTCGGATCGTCGCCAGCCTCAGTTCCAGTTTGCTCGTCCGTCGTTCGATTGCAGCAGGGTTGGGTGTAGGAGAAATCCCGGTATACATGGGTGAGCGCGATGGCTTGATCAGGCTATGGCCGGAGCGCACTACGCCGCTCCCGTATGAGGTATGGCTGGTAACCCACGCGGACCTGCGCCACACCGCGCGGGTGAGGGCGGTGATTGAGCAGATTGTCGATGTGTTCGCGTCGGAGAATGAATAGGTAGATGCTGTTTTGGCAGGGCTACAACCTCTGACGAAACGGCCTACACCAGAGGCAGAATCGCCCGGCTTGTCAGCATTCTGGATGGGGCCTACCGTTTCATCAGCTCGGTGAGGGGCGTTGGAAACTCACCGACTTAATACCAGGGACGGTATGTAGACCCAGGAAGGTGTCGAATTGAAAACCTCGGAATTCAGTCAAAATCCAATCAGTGATCTATCGAGTAAAAGCCGGAATACTCAAGCCATGAACGCAATAAGCCGTGAAGAATTCAATGCCCGGATCGAAACCATTGAGACCAGGATGGACGCTCGGTTCGAGGGTGTGTCGGCAAAAATCGATGCTTATCTTTTGACTCAGGCGGAGAGGGACAAACGATACGATTTGATGTGGGACGGTGTACAACAAATCGCCGAAGACTCAAAAGAAGCCATCAAACAAGCCTCGACAGTGAAGGCGCATTACTGGGCGACGACAGCCGTCCATTTTCTCGGAATGATCACCATCGTCGTGGGGGCGCACTTCGCCAATCAGGCAGCGGTGTTAACCACCTTGCAGACGACACTCGCGGCGATCCAGGTAGGTAAAGATATAGGCGCACCAAGACCTGCTTCGCAACAAGCACCCGAATCAGCACAATAGAAAACGGCCTTCAAAGAAGGCCGTTTTTCGTGAGCATTGAAACACCGCGTCATGGCATCTCTGGCAATTCCTGCGGCCGCAGGTCGAACACCAGCACTTCGGCATCGACACCGTTGCTCAAGGTCAGCAACTGTTCTTCGCGAACCCGCACGCCGTCACCTTCGTGCAATGGCTGGCCATTGAGTTCAACGCTGCCACGCGCGACATGCACATAGGCATAGCGGTTGGCAGCCAGTTCCAGTGTGGCGCTTTCCTTGCCGTCGAACAGCCCGGCGAAGACCCGTGCATCCTGACGCACCTTGAGCGAACCGTGCTTGCCGTCCGGCGAAATGATCAACTGCAGGCGACCGCGTTTTTTCTCGGCGCTGAAATGCTCTTGTTGATAGCGCGGTTTGGCTCCGGCAACCTCCGGCACAATCCAGATCTGCAGGAAGTGCACCGGTTTGATCGCTGAATGGTTGAACTCACTATGCGCCACGCCGCTGCCTGCGCTCATTAATTGTACGTCGCCTGGACGAATGACCGAACCGGTGCCCAGCGTGTCCTTGTGTTCCAGCGCACCTTCCAGCACATAGGAAAAGATCTCCATGTCGCGATGCGGGTGCTGGCCGAAGCCTTTGCCCGCGGCAACGCGGTCATCGTTAATCACCAGCAGGTCGGAAAAACCCTGTTCGCGAGGGTTGCGATAGCTGGCGAAGGAAAAGGTGTGAAAGGACTTCAACCAGCCATGATTGGCGAGGCCACGATCGGAGGCTTTGCGAAGAGTCAGCATGATGAAATCTCCTTGCGGGACGTGAATTCGTCCGAGTGAGGAGAAGGTTACTGTTTACTGGATTGCGCAATAAGTAGATGAAAATTGAAAGACTGTCCCTTTCAGGTTGACAGTTTTGCGATAGCCGTCACACAAAACTTTTGCGCTCAAACGGCTACAGTTGGCCATAATGTCTGGCCTGTCTCATGTTTCTTTGATTGAAGTGATGTCCTCCCATGAAAACCGTGGCAATGGTGCTGTTCCCCGACTTTCTCCTGCTCGACATGGCCGGGCCATTGGAGGTTTTTTCGGTTGCCAATCGGTATCTGAAACCCGATGCGCATTATCAATTGATCACGCTTGGCACCGAAGATGGACCGCTGCGGGCCTCCAATGGTGTGATGGTGCAGGCGGACCGGACCATTGGCGGCGACACCGAACGTTATGATTTGCTGCTGGTGCCGGGAGGCCCCGGTGCCTACAACCAGCAGTTTCCGTCGTTGTTTGCCTGGCTCAAAGACGCCGTCCGGCGCGTTGAATATTACGGTTCGATCTGCACCGGCGCGTTTGTGTTGGGGCATGCCGGATTACTTGATGGCTACCGTGTGACCACGCACTGGAACTACACCGAACGCCTGATCAAGGGATTCCCCAAAGCCCATGTCACGACCGATCAGATCTATGTCGAGGATCGCAATCTGATCACCTCGGGTGGCGTCACTGCCGGCATCGATATGGCGCTGGCCGTGATCGCCCGCGATCACGGCAAAAAGCTCGCCCAGGATGTGGCCAAAGTCCTGCTGGTGGTGATGAAGCGGCAGGGCGGTCAAGCGCAGTTCAGTCCGCTGATGGCTGCAGTGGCGCCACAGGAAACGCCGATCACCCGCGCACAAAGCTATGTGCTGGAGCATCTCGACGAAGCCTTTACGGTCGAGCGCATGGCCGCCATTGCCAACATGAGTGCGCGGCATTTTGCGCGGGTGTTCACCCGCGACATCCACATGACGCCGATGGAGTTTCTGCAAAGTGCGCGCATCGATTGCGCGCGCAATCTGCTGGAAACCAGTGATCTGCCGCTTAAAACCGTGGCTTACAAAAGTGGTTTCGGCAGTGTGCGGCACATGCGTTCACTGTTTGCCGAAAAGCTCGGCCTGACCCCTGCGCAATACCGCGAACAGTTCAGCTAGAGCGCTTGTGTCCGTCTGGCGCACTCGGATGTCCGTGCTGCGCCTCGTGTAGCGGTTGTCGCGTCATCTGAGGCTGCCAAGATAGTTGGCATGGATAGCCTCAACGATTTGAACACGGCGTCGGTGCTGCATTTCGGCCCTTACGCCTTCCATCTGCGGCAACGGCTGATACTCGATGGAGATCGGCCCTTGCGCATGGGCGGTCGTGCGCTGGACATTCTGCAAGTGCTGGTCGAGCGTGCCGGTCGAGTGGTCAGAAAGGAGCAGTTGATCGCGCTGGTATGGCCGACGTCGGTGGTCGAGGAGATCAACCTGCGCGTGCACATTGCGGCGCTCAGGCGAGCGTTGGGTGACGGCGAGAACGGTCAGCGTTACATCGTCCATGTACCACAATGCGGTTACAGCTTTATCGCCCCGGTCCGCTGCGACAGCGCCGCGCAAGTGGTTTTCGAGGGCTTGCAGACACCCCAGCATAATTTGCCAGCGCGACTGACCTCGGTCACCGGTCGTGACTCGCTGGTTGGCGGGTTGGTGCGACAAATGCCGCTGTGTCGGTTGATGACCATCACCGGAACGCCGGGCGTAGGTAAGTCCACCGTGGCGCTGCGGGTCGCGGAACTGCTTTTGCAGTACTACAGAGACGGTGTATGGCAAGTAGATCTGAGCTTGATCGACGACCACACGCCGCTGCTCGACCATGTGCTGCGCACCCTGAAGAGCGATTTGACCGGGCTGTCGACTCGCCATGCGTTGCTGCTGCTGGATAACTGTGACCACCGTCGCGATGCTTGCAGATTAGCGGTTGAAACGTTGCTCGAAGCCGCGCCTCGACTGTCGATCCTCGCCACCAGTCGTGAAGCCTTACAGGTCAGTCTGGAAACTCTGCAGCGTGTTCCAGCGCTGGCCATTCCGAAGCGCTCGGCAGCCAATTGCATCACTGAAGCCATGGGACATTCCTCGGTGCAGTTGTTCGTCAGCCGTGCGCGGGCGCGACAGCATGATTTCCGCTTGCGCGAGCAGGATGTCAGTGCCGTGCTTGAGATCTGTCGTCAACTCGATGGTTTGCCGCTGGCGATCGAACTGGCGGCGGCGCAGATCGATGCGCTGGCGCTGGTAGGTTTGCAAGCGCAAATGGCCAACGGCCTGCAAGTACTCAGCCATGGCCGGCGCACTGCAGTGGCGCGGCACCAATCCATGCAGGCGGCACTCGACTGGAGCTATCAATGCTTGAGTGAGCAGGAGCAACGCGTGCTGCAACGCCTATCGGTGTTCAAACTGGCGTTTACGCTGGAGGCTGCGTTGGCGGTGATCAGTTGCCCGCGACTGGCTGTGTCGGAGTTGGCCGCGATCATCGAAGGCCTGGCGCAGAAGTCTTGGCTGTCACTGGAACGCGGCGCCAGTGCAGGCCGGTACCGGATGCTCAATACCACCCGGTGCTATGCCCGCACGGAACTTGAGCGCAGTGGTGAGGGGATTGATCTTGAACGCCGGCATGCACGTTACATCAAGCGGATTCGCCGGGCTTCAGACGTGCGCGCCCTCGCGTAATTCGTCGATCAGCAAGTGCACCTTGCGCAGGTCCGGGGTCGCGTAGCCCTCGGTGAAACGTTGATAGATCGGACTGAGCAAATCCAGCGCCTCGCGACAGCGTGACTGACGCTGCCAGAGTTGCGCCAATGAAGTGGCGCTGCGCAGTTCCCAGGAGAGCGCGCCTTGAGTGCGGGCGATGGTCAGGGATTGTTGCAGGAGTGCTTCGGCTTCCTGAATGGCCCCTTCGCGAGCAAGCTCGCTCCCACAGGAATTCTGGATGTACTCGGAACCAGTGTGGGAGCGAGCCTGCTCGCGAAGAGGCCCGCCCAGACAAACCATCCCTCCCTTCAATAACGCATCCGCCCGAGCCCGCAGAATCTCCGCCGTACTCCACCCCGCATCACCACTCAGCGCCCGCTCAAGCAGCGCGTCGTCGACAAAACGGTCATCCAGAGTCACCATGATTTCCCCGATCAGCCCGCCGCTGCCTGTCGACACAGGCGCACTGACTTGTGGTTCGATCACCTGCGCGTAGTGCCGCGCCCAAGTGTTGAACAGCAGCACCGAATGTTTCTGCGACTGCTCGAGCAGCAACTGCAATAGCGCCCGGGCGTTTTGCTGATCGCCGTTGTAATGAGCGATCAGGCAACTGGCCAGCGCCAGGGTGTAGCAAATCGAAGTGCCATGGTCGATTTGCACGGCAATGTCCAGTGCCTGCCGCGCCGTGCGCCACGCTTGCTCTGGCAGACCCTGCATCCACAACACCCGTGCCAGCACCGTCAGCGACGCGACGCTTTGGTCGTACTGCACGCCAAAGCCATGAGTGAAGCGGTTGACATGACCACTGTGCGCCATGCGCTGGAGGACCTGTTCGGCGTGGATGCGCGCCTGCAATTGGTCGCCGGCATAATGCAGAGCCAATACGCGCAAGCGGTGGGTACTCAGTGACAACAGCGGGTCGCCGTGCAGGCCGAGGCGGTCGAAGTGCTCGCTCTGTGCCAGCGCCATGCGGTAGTGCCCGCAACTGAGGTTGACCGCCATGTGCCCGGAGACTGCGCGCAATTGTCCGGCAACGTCGTCGTGCTCGTGGGCCAACTGGCGGGCTTCGGCGAAGGCCTGGATGGTTTCCGCCGTGCCACCCCACGTGTGGTAGCAGGCACTGCCAAGGGCCAGTTTGAGGGCGACTTTCAGGCGCGGGCAGGGTTCGTGCAGTTCATCAAACAGGCTCAGCGCCCGGCGCACATAGGCGCCGTACTCCTTGAGCAGCGACAACTCCTGCCACAAGGGTGCCGACGCCGCCGTCAGCCGAATCCCCAAACCACCAGGGCCGACACCGTTCAGGCTCCAGTCCAGTGCTGCGCGCAAATCTTCCAGCCCTCGGGCGTAGCGATCGATCCATAACAAGGTCGGCGTGTTTTCCCAATCGTTCTGCGCCTGCTGCATCAACGCCAGACAGCGTTCGGCATGGCGTTCGCGGGTTTCCTCGCATTCGGCGGCGTGATCGAGTTTTTCCAGCGCGTAACGTCGGGTGGTGTCGAGCAAGCGGTAGAACACGTCCTCGTCACCGACCTCGACGGCGAGCAGGGATTTGGCCACCAGTTGCGTGATCGACACAAACACCATGCCGGGGTCGATCTGCTGACCGACGATAACGGCTGCCGCCGACTCGAGGGTAAAACCACCACGAAACACGCCCAGACGACGCAGGCAGGTTTGTTCGCAGCGATCGAGCAGATTGAAACTCCAGTCCAGCGTTGCGCGCAGAGTGAGATGACGCTCCAGACTGCTTTGATTGCCCGCTGCCAGCGGCGGTAAACGGCCTTGCAGTTGGCTCAGCAGACCATCCAGTCCGAGTTCGGTGACCTGCGCTGCCGCCAGTTCCAATGCCAGTGGAATGCCGTCGAGCCGATGGCAGATCTCGATTGCCTGTGGCAACTGGGCATCGTTCAGTTCGAAGCTTTCCTGCGCGGCCGTCGCTCGTTCGACGAACAACTGCAGCGCCGAAAAATTCAGCGTTAGCTCACGATCCAGCATCGTCGTCATCGGCGGGTATTCGAGGGAGTCCAGACGCTGTACGTACTCGCCTTCGGCCCGCAGATTTTCGCGGCTGGTGGCGAGGATATGCACGTGCGGCGCCCCACGCAGAATGCTTTCACTAAGCGCTGCGACGGCATCGATCAAATGCTCGCAGTTGTCGAGTAACAACAGCATCTGCCGTTGTTGCAGGCCTTTGACCAGTGCTGTCTGCGGGTCGCCTTCGAGAAGTGCCAGATCAAGCAGGGCGGCCAAGTGTGAACAGATCAGCCGGGGATCGCTCAGAGGTGCCAGATCCACCAGACGAATGCCGTCGCGATAGTGCCCGATCAACTGTTCGGCTACCCGCAGGGCCACCGTGGTTTTACCGATCCCGCCGGGGCCGACCAGGGTGATGCAGCGTTGGCGCGGCAGTTGCGTCATCAAGCTGTCGACCAGCGGCTGGCGGCCGATCATCCGCGTGCGCCGCAAGGGCAGATTGTGTCGACCGCCAGCATTGCCCACAGGGCGCTCCTCCATGGATTTCAGCAAAACCGGTGCGACGAAACTGTAACCCCGCTGCGCCACGGTGATGATGTAACGCTGGCCGGCCTGACCGTCACCGAGCGCCTTGCGCAGCGCCGCCATGTGCACACGCAAGTTGATGTCTTCAACGACAGTGTCCGGCCAGACCCCTGCCATCAATTGTTGCTTGCTCACCACTTCGCCGGCATGCGCCAGCAGAATCAGGAGGATGTCCATCGCCCGTCGGCCCAGACGCAACGGCTGCTCGCCTTCGAGTACCAAACGTTGCCCGGGATGAATCCGATAAGGGCCAAAACCGAGGGCCTGATTCGGTGAAAGACTCAACAGCTCACTCCTGCGGTGCTGCGGCGGACAGAGCGGAGTAGTGCCGGGCGCGTGCGCAGGCCTTCTAATCCGGGGTGTCCCGGCATAATCCTCAGGTTTGAGCGTCAGTGCAACGGGGGCCGCGATCAAAACACGGCAGGCTGTGCACGGTGAGCTTTGGGTTCACGCATGATCTGGCAGCGCCAGGCAAACGGATTGATGCCTTCGCTGCGGGTGAACATATGGCAGAAATGCGCCTGATCGCAGAAGCCGCATTCCAGGCTGATTTGCGTCAGGCTCAGGTCGGTGTGCTGGATCAACAGCTTGGCCCGCGCCAGGCGCTGGGTGCGAATCCAGTCCTGCGGTGACAGCCCGGTGCTGCACTTGAAGGCGCGGGAAAAATGGCTGCGTGACAGTGAACAGGCGCGAGCCAGTTCGGTGACCTCAAGGCTTTCGCCGAGGCGTTCGAGGATCAGTTGTTTGACCTGTCGTTCACGTTGCGGACTGAGTCCGCCGACGCCGGTCTTGCGTGGTTCGTTGGCAGGGGCGAGGGCGACGCTGTGCTGTAAGTGAGCCATGGCCAAAGTCCGTGTCGATGGGGAATGCACGGTCGGCGCATCCCCTCAGGTCAAAAAAACAACGCTGCGCAGTGGCATTCATTGTTGGCTGAGGGCGGGGGGGTGACGAGTTAATCGTTGTTAATTTCGCTGCGAAACGGCGCTGACAGTCCCGTTGATCGCGTAAAGTGCGTAGCACTGGCGTCTGACTGGCTAAAAGGAATCCGTGCCCATGAACCGTAACGATCTGCGTCGCGTCGACATGAACCTGTTGGTGATTTTCGAAGCGCTGATGTTCGAAAAGAACCTGACCCGCGTCGCTGAAAAACTGTTTATGGGGCAACCGGCCGTCAGCGCCGCGTTGGGGCGTTTGCGCGATCTGTTTGACGACCCTTTGCTGTTGCGCAACGGTCGCGGCATGGAGCCGACCGCGCGGGCACTGGCGATTCTCAAAGAGCTGCAACCGGCGATGGACGTTATCTCCGGAGCGGTCAGCCGGGCCAAGGAGTTCGAGCCGGCGAGCAGTTGTGATGTGTTTCGCATCGGCTTGTCGGACGACGCCGAATTCGGCCTGTTTCCGCCGTTGTTGCGTCAGCTTCAGCAAGAGGCGCCGGGGATTGTCGTGGTGGTGCGCCGCGCCAACTACCTGCTGATGCCGGCACTGTTGGCCTCTGGGGAAATCTCCGTTGGTGTCAGTTACACCACCGATCTGCCGGCCAATGCCAAGCGCAAGACCTTGCGCGACATTCCCTGCAAGGTTCTGCGCGGCGACGACCGACCGGGGCCGCTGACCCTCGACGAATACTGCGAGCGCCCGCACGCGATGGTGTCGTTCTCGGGCGACTTGAGCGGCAATATCGATATGGATCTGGCCAAGGTCGGCCGTACGCGCCGCGTGGTCTTGGGTGTGCCGCAGTTCAGCGGGTTGCGCGCCTTGCTCGCCGGCACCGAGATGATCGCCACTGTGCCGGATTACGCCGCCTGCGCGTTGGTGGAAGGTTGTGCGCTGCGCGCCGAAGATCCACCGTTTCCGATTGATGCGGCGCAATTGTCGATGGCCTGGAGCGGGGTGCATGACAACGATCCGGCGGAGAAATGGCTGCGCTCGCGGATCAGCCAGTTCATGGCGGCGCCGTTGGATATACCGCCACGTTGACCCCTCCGCTCGTCGGAAATTGCTCTGTACCTGTCAGATCTGACAGGTGACGATTTTCTGTTTCTGGCTGTTAATCACTCCGTCGCCTAATCCCCCGGCAGGAGTGTTTTGTCATGCTTTTAAAACTCAAAAAACAGATCGCAACGCTGGCACTTCCTGAGCCGGATATCACCGGTCGTACGCTTCCCATCCTTCCCTCGGGAGAGTGGGGGATCAATCACGCTGCGGCGAAAGGGGTCTATCCGGACGAAGGGTTGCAGGTCTACCTCAGCCCATGGACGACCAAGAGTAAAGGCGACCTGGTGGTGCTCAGGAAAGGCTCTGTCGAGGTGGATCGGTACACCATTCGTGATCAATCAGAATCTGATCAGCGTGCGACCCTGTTCGTTGCTCCGCGGCATCTTGCTTCGGGCTCCCATGAAATCGACTATTGGGTAAAGCGATTAGGCCTGGATCCCGCCGAGACGTACACGCCGCCATTGAAAATATTCGTCAAGCTGGAAATTCCCGGCGGACAGGATACGGAGGAGGGGCCGGGGCATTCCAATCTGTACATGTTCATCCCGCCGGAATTTGTCTCTGGTGGAGTGGACAGCGACAACATTCCGGTGGATCCGGATGATGAGGGTAATCCGGATGCGCCGAAAGCGGGTGTGCCTATCGTCATTCGAAACGCATCCGGTAGCGGCGAACCCTATCCTGAGATTGCCGTGGGCGACCAGCCTCAGATCAGTTGGGGCGGCATTTTTATCTGGGGCGACCCGGTGACGGCGGAGCAAATCAGTGATCCGGTGAAGAATCCCATCACGATTTACGTCAAGCGGGCGATTATAGAAAAAGCAGGTGATACCGATGCGGTGGGCCTGGCCGTGAGCTTTCGCGTGCGCGATATCGTCCACAACTATTCGGAGGACTGGTGTAAAGAAACCCGGATCAGGGTTTCGCTCAACACCAATCGGCTGGTTGCCCCTATTGTCAAGGATGCGCTCAACAATGTTCTCGACCTTGACCGGTTGGGTGAAAAAAACGTCGTTGTTCAGGTCTGGGCAACCTCGAGCGAATTCAAACATCAGGACTGGATTGTAGTAAAAGTCAGCGGTACCAGCGCCGACGGTGAAGCCGTCACGTTCACTGCGCCGAGGCAGGAGGTCGACAATCTTCCCCACACCTATGAGTTCGAGTTCGAGAATGCGGATCTGCGCAGGCTTGTCGCAACCCAGGTGATTTTTTCTTATGAGGTCGAGCGCGAGGGAATTGCCGATCCGCTGCAATCCAAAGGTCAGTTCGTGCAAGTCAACGGCGAGGCCACGCGCCTGGATGCCCCTGTTGCTGAAGATGAAAACCAGGGCGCCATTGACCCTGACCTGGCACGTACCCGGATTCTGATTCGCTCTGATTCGCTGTTCAACTATGGCGATGCGTTTGAACTGGTGTGGTTCGGTAAACGTCCGGATGGCAGTGCCTATATCCCGGAATTCGAAAGGTATACACCGAGCCGGGAGGAAATCGACGACCCGATCGGTTTCTTCCTCACTGTCGAAGGCTTGCACTTGAAGACCATTGAGGGCGGAACACTGGTGCTGTCGTATGTCCATTTGAGTGTGGATGGGAGCGATGAAATTGTCAGGCGTGTGTCGCGTCCCGCGGCATCGCTGAGCGTGGGCGAGCCAAAATTCGAGTTGGTCAAACCGATCGTGCTGGGCGAAAACAATGGCTCACTGGAGCCTGCTGATTTACCCAACGGCGTTGGTCGGCTGACTGTTCTCAACCCCATCGTCACGCCGACGAAACGCGGTGATAAGGTGGCTTTCGATTGGGTCGGGGCAAAAACAGGCAAGACCGGCGACATCATCGACATTACTGTGCTCAACGAGAATATGGACGTGTCATTCCGACTCAGCCAAACGTTCGTAGCCGAGCATATTGAGCCAAATCGCGGGTCCATGATCACGGCCAAGTACAAAATATGGCGCAAGGAGACGGACACATTCAGTTATTCCAACCCCCTCGTGTTCTCCGTCGGCGAATCTCGGCAATTGCTGGACCCGGCCCGCGTGGTGCAGGCGCTGGATGACATTCTCGACCCGGCCAATGTTCCGGACGGAGCAACCGTTGAGATACCGGCCAATGATCCCGAGAATGCCGGCGATCACTTCTATATGACCTGGGCATCATCGGACGGAGTGGTCAATTACACCGATGACAAAGCGGTCAGTGGCAATAACAAGGGCAAACCGATCGAGTTCACTGTTGACCTGTCCGTTGTGCAGGCCAGCCTGAACAAAAAAGTGACTGTCGATTATCGGGTCGAGTTGTTTAACGGCGGCGAGGCGGACGGCAAACCTTATGAGTTTGACGTGCAAGCGCAGGAGTTCCGGCTGCCGGTTGCCACCTTCCGGGAAGCCACGGGCTCGCAAAAGGATCAGTTGAACCCGGACGATGTCTACCCCAACGGCGCAACGGTAGTGATCCCGGCAACTGCTCGGTTGAAGACCGACGATGAAATCACCGTGACCGTGGTTGGCAAAACCACCACTCCTTACCCCCACACGGTTCTGGCAGCAGAGGCCGACAAAGAACTCAGCGTGATCAAGGTGGCCCACACGGTGATCAGCGCCAACCTCGATGACAGCATCTCGTTGCGTTATGAGGTCAAGCGCAAGGCGGGAGGGACCGATGGCCCGTCGGTGCCGACGGTTTACGATGTTCGCCGGGTCATTGGCAGCGGCACCCTGAAGATCATGGGGGCGCGCTATAACCGCAGTACTTATCGCGCGTCCAGTGCCACTCGTGTACTGAGCGCATTCAATGCCACCACCGGGCAGGCGCTGCAAGCGCAGTGGAAGTACGCTTCGGACACCGAGTGGATGACCGCCGCCACCTGGCGCGACACCTCACCGCAGCAGCCGCTGCAAGTGCGCACTGCCGATGATCTGGTCACGCTCAACTCAGCCAACATTATTGGCAACGGGATCGATACCACGGTCACAGGACTCGCGGCTTTCGTCGCTCACCGAGATGTCGGGGATGTCGCCGGTTGGGGCAACGCTGCGTACGGTGCCAATATTCCTCCGACCATCATCACCATGGATGACATCGTTGAGGTGAGCTGCACGCGCAGCGCTTATGCGGCTCGCCGCGCCAATAGTGCAGTTGTCGCCTGGGGAACCGCCGCCGAGGGCGGAAGCATGAGCGGTATGGATCCGCTGGGTTTTGTCGAAGTCATCGGTAATGCGACCGCGTTCACCGGGTTGAAGACGACCGGGCAGGTGGTTGCCTGGGGCACACCTGCCGATGGAGGTAGTGTTCCTGCAGACATCAGCGCACTGACGGATATTGTTCGAGTGGTGGCGGCGGGTCAGGCTTTTGCAGCAAAACGATCCGCCGGGAATGTTGTGGCCTGGGGCCTGGCGGCAAACGGTGGGGTGGTTCCCGGTGATATTGCAGGCTTGACCGATATCGACAATCTGATCGGCAGCTTTGGTGCCTTTGCCGCGCATCGTGGCAATGGGCGGATTGTCGGCTGGGGCCACGCCACCTATGGCGGCGCAGTGCCGGCTGAAATTGCGTCGCTGACCGACATCATCGAATTGAGCTGCGCCAACGCGCAGGCCTTCACTGCAAGGCGTGCCACCGGGCAGGTGGTGGCGTGGGGAACGGCCGCGTACGGCGGGACGATTGACGCGCTGATCGGCGGGCTCACGGACATAGTCGAGGTCAGTTCCACCTGGCGCGCATTCGCAGCGCGCCGAGGCAACGGTCATGTAGTGGCATGGGGCACTCCCGCGGAGGGTGGTCTGGTGCCTGCCGAAATCGCGGCGCTCGATGACATTGTTCAGGTGTGTGGTTCCTCCATGGCTTTTGCCGCGTTGCGCAAGAACGGCACAGTGGTCGCCTGGGGGAATGCGACTGTAGGTGGCGACACCTCGACGGTCGTCACTGAGCTGACTCAGGTACAAGCGCTATACGACAACACTCATGGGTTTACTGCGCTAACCGCTGACGGCCGCGTCGTGACCTGGGGACATGCCGATGGCGGCGGGGACAGCAGCGCCGTACAGGAGCGGCTGAGGGGCAAGGTGTCTTATCACGCCACTCCGATCTCCAGAGGCCGGGCACTTCTGGCCAGTCGCTGGGCCGAGCTGAATACCGGGCGTTGAACGCTTGCCCTTGAGCCTTGCTTCAAACCCGGAACACGGCGCTCGACCGAGCGCCGTGTGAGGTCTCACCATGCACAAAACAACAAACACCCCGCTCAAACCGTCGGTAGACGAAGCGCCCGGCGATGTACTCGATCCTGCGAATATTCCGGCCAAAGGCGTGACGGTCAGAATCAAACCCTATGACGACATGGCCTACCGTGATCACGTTTTTCTTAGTGTCGGCGAGTACACCGATGACATCCCGATTGGCCCCACCGCTGTTGGCAAAGACGTCACCTTCACCGTGCTTGGCAGTGAATTGATTGCCGACGCAAACGACATCGTCCCCATTCACTTCGAAGTGCAGTTCTATGGCGGCGATCGTGTGCCGTCGCAAAGACTGGAGCTTCTATTGCAGTCAGGTTTTGACGCGCAGGCGGCCCTCGATCTGAGCGCGCACAACCATGTGGTGTCGGTTGATAAACCGCCGATGAAGTTACCCGAAGCGGCCAGAATGACGCGTCTTGCGCAGTGGGGGAGTGGCCCCTATCAATACACCAGCAGCGATCCGGCCATTGCCAGTGTCGATACGCTGTCGGGCGAAGTCACTGCGCTTCGCAATGGCGACTGTACGATCAGCGCCACCGACAGCCAGAGCCAGACCCGAACCTACCCGTTGACTGTGAAGGGCATTGTTGAAGTGCACTTCCTTACCCACAGCGCGGATTTTCAAGGGATGCTCACACTGTGCGAAACAGCAAAATTGCAGCCGGTCACGCTGACCCAGATCAAACGCATGTGGACGCTGTACTTCCCCGACGCCGGCCCGGTGGCCGATTACCTTGAGTGGCTGAACTATCCCGTATGGACCGGCGAAGATCTGGGTGGCGGTACCGCGTGGACTTATGACCTTAACGGCGATTCTGTCAATGACAATGCCAGTGCGCACAACAAGGACACGTATTGGCAGGTCCTCGGGGTTAGTGCGACTCAAGCGAAGCGTCAAAAGGGCAGGGGGTAGAAGCCATGCAAGGCGCACGGATGCAGATAACCCGATACCTGCTGGCATTGCTGTTGCTCAGCGGTCCGGTCCTCGCCGCCACCGGCCCGGAAACCGCGCAGTTGCTCAACAGACGTTATCAGAACACCACGGCCGAATGCCCGGGCGCCAACCCAGCGTATTTTTGCAGCGGTGTGCTGGTGCGCGGCAGTGATCCGGCTCTTGAGTTCTGGAAACACGGTGAGGTCGCCACGCAGTTGGGGGCCGAGGCTTTTGTCTATCTGCGCAGCGACCTGGGGACTCGCACCTTGTCATCAGCCAACGGCGTTGTCTTCAGTGATTCATTCACTGCCATAGGTCTGGGTAAAACGCTGAACGTGTTATGTGCCTATCCATTCGAACTGGCACTGGATGACGATAGACCAGACTTTGGTTGCGGCGCAGTGACGTCAGGACGTGACAGCAGTTCTTGCGCTGCCCAAGGCGTGACCGATGCCGAGAGCTGGTTGACGCATTTTCATCAGCAGGATTTACAAACAGCAAAGCAGTGTTCATTGAGCAGCCTTGCCCCGGCACAGTTCAGGGCCAGCCTGCTGGCACATCAGGGCATTGATAACGAATGGTCGGTTCGGTCGATGCAGGTGCAGTTGCGCAATTGGGATGTCAGCGCACCGAAACAACTACCGCTACAAGGCCTGTACTACGACATGACGCAACCCGCCGCGTTACTCGGCGCGCAGAGAGATCAGCGGGCTTACTTCATCGCGACCGGCGACTGGTTGCCCATCATGCGCATGGACCTGATGCAGGGGCCCGATGCCGTGTTCGGTTTCGATCTCAAGGAGCAGGTTTACAGCGGCTATGAAGTGGCGGCGCGACTGAATGCGCGTTACGCCGATACCGCCATGGCATGCCGGGGCAATACCGCCGCTTATAACTGCAACGGCGTGTTGATACGCACCACCGACGCCTCGCCGAACTTTCATGCGTGGAACCCCAGCCCCGGTTCGATTCAGCGCAATGGTGTGTCTTTTTCCTATCTGCGGGCGGATGTGCATTTGCCTGTTCTGGCTTGGGCCAAGAACGAGGGCTTGATCATGAAGGAGCTCGCGGCTCCGACAGGTTATCCATTGACCTTGCGTTGCTCTTTCCCGTTCGACGGTGCGACTTTTTATCGAAGCGACAGCTGCAATGGGCATTCCGATGCCCCCCAAGATAGCCGGCCGTGTGATGAGCAAGGCATAAGTGATGTGGAGGAGGTGATCACTCATTTTTACGCACAGGCCAGCCGATATCACGGCTGCAGCCTCAATGGGAACCAGGCGCCGTTTGCGGTCAGCGTCGAAGCGCGTGCTCGACTCAACGCCACTGATCAGCGCGTACACAACGAGGTTATCATCGCTAACTGGCCACAGGACATCCCTGCGCAGCTACCTCTGGAAGCGTTCTTTTACGTCGCGGCTTCGGGGCGTCTGAACGCTCAATTTTTTCAATGGGACTATTTCAACCAGACCGGGCACTTTCTGCCGATTGTACGGGTAGCCTCTAACGCATCGAGAAGTGCATATGTGTTCGATTACGATCCAGCGGATCAATGGTTGGGGGCGGATTCACCGAAATCGAGCAGTGGTAACGTTCAATGAACACAGCTCCTTTGCACTCGGCAACCTTAAACCAGTCATGGCAGCGCCGCTGGATATCCCGGCTAGCTGAATCCCTGCGCAAATCTCAAATACAGCACTGATCCCCTGTGGGAGCGGCGTGATCCCTGAGTTGTTGGGTGGTTTAAACATCGCTGTTTAAGCAACACCCACAGACACTCTTTCAGGCTACGCATCCTTGCGCCTTTGCCTACAGCTACGCCAGAATCCGCCGGCTTGTGCGCTTGTGGCCCGGTCTCTATCGTTTGGTGGTCGCTGAAAACTCAGCGATCGGGTTTAGCGACTCGGACCAAAAAAAGTGCATCAGCGCTCCATGCTTCGTTGCAGGCTATCGTCTGCACTTCGCTATGGCGGCTGTATGCGGGAGACCTTCGGGTCTACCGGGTTGCCTTTTTACCGGTTCGCTAACCTGCATACGGTCGCCACCCATCCTGTTTAGCGACAGGACGTGGTGATCCCGGCTCTAAAAAGGAGATTCACCATGTTTAAAGTCACACCCAACCCGCCAGACATCGACCCCACATCCCCCTACGAATCCATCGATTCGAGAAAACTCCACGAAGCCGCCGACCGCGCCCTCGACCATTACCTCCTTCCACCCGGCTCCACGCCGACCCACGCAGAACCCGTGGCATGTATGCCGTGACCGCTGACACCAAAAACGAAGACCTGCTGACCGATGCCAGCGAAACACTCGCCTCGGCCAAAACCATCGCCCAGGATGTCGCCCACCTGTTGCCCGCGCCGCAGCGTCGGGCGTTGTTGGGGATTGCGCAGTTGATCATGCTCGGCGAGCTGGCGGTGAACCGGGTGCTGGATAACCTGGAGTTACCGGGCTAACCCGGACCACTGATCGTTCCCACGCGGAACTTGGGGCGCTCAGAAACCCTGTGGGAGCTGGCTTGCCAGCGATGGCGTCAGCTCAGCCAACAGCGACGTCGCCTGACACTCCGCTATCGCTGGCAAGCCAGCTCCCACAGAGTTCTTCGGCGTTCCCGGCAACCTGGTTGATCGCAAGAACTGAGCACACCCATCCAATTTCCTCCCGACCATCATTGGCATGATTCCAGCCAATGACATTTCAAGGGTCGGGTCATGAATGCCTCAACAGATGAACAGGCACGCGACATCGGTTTGCTGTTCCTGCGGGTCAGTGGCGGGTTGTTTCTGCTGTGGGTCCACGGCTTGCCCAAGCTGCTCGACTTCACCGCGCAACTGCAACTGATCGAAGACCCGTTCCACCTCGGATCTCACCTCACTTTGATCCTGGCGATCTTCGCCGAAGTCCTCTGCCCACTACTGATCGTCGCCGGGTTACTGGCACGATTGGCCTGCGTGCCTATTCTCTTTGTGCTGCTGGTGGCGTTGCTGGTCGTGCATCCGCAATGGAGTGTGGCCGAGGGGCAGTTCGGCTGGTTGCTGCTGATCCTGTTTAGCACTGTGTTGATCGCCGGGCCGGGACGGCTGGCGATTTCTGTTCGTTTGCCCGGAGTGTTGCGTTATGCCTGAAGTCCTCAATCCACAGTCACCGGGGGCCGATGAGACGGTCACGTTGATCATCAAACACCGGGTCAAGGCCGGTTTCGAGTTAGCGTATGAGGCCTGGCTGCGCAATATCGTCCGCGTGGCGGGGCAGCGTGAGGGGCATTTGGGTGTGGACGTGGTGCGCGGCAAGCGCGGCCGCCTCGACTTCTACACCTGTGTGCTGCGTTTCAGCAGCACCGACGCGATGCAGGGGTGGCTTGAGTCGTCGCAGCGTCAGGCGCTGGTCGCCGAAGCCGCGCCGATGCTGGCTGATGGCGATCAGACCGAAGTCGCACCGATCAATGAATTCTGGTTTACGCCACTGGCCGATGCCGCTTCGCCGCCGCCGCGCTGGAAACAAGCGGTGGTCACGCTGCTGGTGATTCTGCCGCACACCTTGCTCGTGCCACTGATCTGGGGGCCGCTGCTGGCGCTGCATCCGCTTCTTTCCAACTATGTGGTCGCTACTTTCCTGATCACCCTGACCATCGTCCTGTCGGTGGTGTACGTGGTGATGCCGCCGGTCACCCGTTTGTTTTCGCCATGGCTCGAAGCCAGCCAGGCCCATGAACACCTCAATTCCCAAGACACCTCGCCGCGTTGAGCGCGCGAGGTTCGCTCCTTTTCACTTTGCTTGAGGAACTGCGATGAGCGCCGATCTGATTTTATTCAATGGCCAGTTTCATACCGTAGACCGCACCAAACCGCTGGCCAGTGCCGTGGCCATCACCGACGGCCGCTTTGTCGTCGTCGGCAACGACAACCAGGCCATGGCCCTGCGCGGGCCGAACACGCAAGTGGTCGATATGCATGGCCGCTGTGTCATCCCGGGTCTCAACGACTCGCACTTGCACCTGATCCGTGGCGGTTTGAACTACAACCTCGAATTGCGCTGGGAAGGCGTGCCGTCGCTGGCCGACGCGCTGCGCATGCTCAAGGATCAGGCTGACCGTACGCCGACCCCGCAATGGGTGCGCGTGGTCGGTGGCTGGAACGAATTCCAGTTCGCTGAAAAGCGCATGCCGACTCTGGAAGAAATCAATCAGGCCGCGCCGGACACCCCGGTGTTCATCCTGCACCTGTATGACCGTGCGCTGCTCAATCGCGCCGCACTGCGCGTCGCCGGTTACACCCGCGACACGCCGAACCCGCCGGGTGGCGAGATTGTCCGCGACAGCAACGGCAACCCGACCGGCATGCTCGTTGCGCGGCCTAACGCGATGATTCTCTACTCGACGCTGGCCAAGGGGCCGAAGCTGCCGCTGGAATATCAGGTCAACTCGACCCGCCAGTTCATGCGCGAGCTCAATCGCCTCGGCCTGACCAGTGCGATCGATGCCGGCGGCGGTTTCCAGAACTACCCGGACGATTATCAGGTGATTGAGCAACTGGCCAAAGACGACCAGTTGACCGTGCGCATCGCCTACAACCTGTTCACCCAGAAACCGAAAGAAGAGCTGAGCGATTTCCAGAACTGGACCGGCAGCGTCAAGTTGCATCAGGGCGACGACTTCCTGCGTCACAACGGCGCCGGCGAGATGCTGGTGTTCTCGGCGGCGGACTTCGAGGACTTCCTCGAACCACGCCCGAACCTGCCGCAGACCATGGAAGAAGAGCTGGAGCCGGTGGTGCGCCACCTGGTCGAGCAGCGCTGGCCGTTCCGTTTGCACGCGACCTACAACGAATCGATCAGCCGTATGCTCGACGTGTTCGAGAAGGTTAACCGTGACATTCCGTTCAACGGCTTGCCGTGGTTCTTCGACCACGCCGAAACCATCACCCCGCAAAACATCGAGCGGGTGAGAGCGCTGGGCGGCGGCATCGCGATCCAGGATCGCATGGCGTTCCAGGGTGAGTACTTCGTCGACCGCTACGGCAAACAAGCCGCCGAGGCGACCCCGCCGATCAAACGCATGCTCGCCGAAGGTGTGCCGGTCGGTGCGGGCACCGATGCCACGCGCGTTTCCAGTTACAACCCGTGGACTTCGCTGTACTGGATGGTCAGCGGTCGCACGGTCGGCGGTCTGGCCTTGTACGAAGAAGGTCTGCCGCGCACCACCGCACTGGAACTGTTCACCCACGGCAGCGCCTGGTTCTCCTCGGAGCAGGGCAAGAAGGGCCAGATCAAGGTCGGGCAACTGGCGGATCTGGCGGCGCTGAGCGCGGACTTCTTCCATGTCGAGGAAGAAGCGATCAAGTGGATCGAATCGGTCATGACCGTGGTCGGCGGCAAAATTGTTTACGCCGCCGGCGACTTCGAAGACCTCGGCCCGCGCTCGATTCCGGTGTTGCCGGACTGGTCGCCGGTGGTGAAAGTCCCGGGCCACTGGCGGCCGAATTCGCCGTTGCAGGCGCAAGTTCACCAGTGCAGCGGCCCGTGCGCGGTGCACACCCACAGCCATGAAAAGGCGCGGATGTCGAACGCACCGGTCAGCGACTTCGCCGGTTTCTGGGGCGCGTTCGGCTGCTCCTGCTTCGCTTTCTGATTTCCCCTGAAGCGCCGGTCATCCGGTCGGCGCTCAACGCTTCATCCATCCGTCCATCAGGAGTTTTCCCATGAGCGTTCCTTACACACGTCTGAACAAAGATGATGCGGTCGTACTGCTGGTCGATCACCAGACCGGTCTGATCTCGCTGGTCCAGGATTTCACCCCGAACGAATTCAAGAACAACGTGCTGGCGCTGGGCGACATCGCCAAGTTCTTCAAGCTGCCGACCATTCTGACCACCAGTTTCGACGCAGGTCCCAACGGCCCGATCGTCCCTGAACTGCGTGAGCAGTTCCCGGATGCACCGTTCATTCAGCGTCCGGGCCAGATCAATGCCTGGGACAACGAAGATTTCGTTAAAGCGATCAAGGCAACCGGGCGCAAGCAACTGATCATTGCCGGTGTGGTGACGGATGTTTGCGTAGCGTTCCCGACCTTGTCGGCGATTGCTGAAGGGTACGAAGTGTTTGTGGTGACGGACTCGTCGGGCACCTTCAACACTACCGTGCAGCAAGCGGCGTGGGCGCGGATGTCGGCGGCGGGTGCCCACCTGCTGAACTGGTTCTCGGTGGCGTGCGAGCTGCAGGGCGACTGGCGCAATGATATGGAAGGTCTGGCACATTTGCTGTCGGAGCGTCTGCCTAACTATCGCAACCTGATCAACAGCTATACCAAGTTCACTGCCAAGTAAGATCAAAAGATCGCAGCCTGCGGCAGCTCCTACATGCGTTCTCATGTAGGAGCTGCCGCAGGCTGCGATCTTTTGCTTTCAACGCTTCTGCAACCATCCCAAAAATCCACCTTTCCTCACCGCCACCGGTTTGGCCATCAACGCGAGGCGACTGTTCTGCTGACGCACCGCCTGCAACTTGTTCAACGCCCGGCCCACCTCCGTGCGCTGTTCCATGCACTCACGAGTGAGATTCTTGTCGAGCCGATAAATGATGCTCGACGTCAACGCCGTGAACGTCGCCTGCGACGGCGTATCCGCCAGAATGCTCTGTTCACCCATGACCTCACTCGGCCCCATCCGCCCGGCCTCGACCTTGCTGTCGCCATCCGCCACAGTCGCACTGACGACGCCGGTGGCAATCACGAACAGACTGTCCGGCACTTCATCCAGATCCAGCACCACCTGGCCTGCGGTGTATTGTTGCGCAACCATCGATTCCGCCAGACGATCACGCTCCTCACTGCTCAGCGAGCGGAAGATTTTCACCTCATCAAGCAACGCACGAGCACGGGTCGACGGTTCGATCACACCGTCCGGATGCCGCGAAATGCCGGCTGCTTCGAGATGCCGGTGGGCGAGGTCGAACAGTTGGTTGCGCACTTCGCTTTTCTTGCCGAGCTCGGCGATGAAGCCGCTGGCGACGTATTCCGACATGGTTTCACCGGCCTCTTTCAACACGGCTTTCGGCGCCGGGCTGAGGAGCAAACTGCTGCTGCCTTGCAAGGTGCGATCAAGCGCATCCAGAACACGACGCGGGCGGATGTGATTCGGTACCTGAATGCTGATCGACACGCCATGCATGTTGTTCGGGCGACTGAGGTTGACGATCTTCGCCTTGGCCGCGACCGAGTTCGGCACCACGGCCATGGTCCCGGCGCTGGTCAGCAGGTGGGTGGCGCGCCAGTCGATGTCGAAGACTTTGCCTTCAACGCCGTCGATCACCACGAAATCATCCACCTGATACGGCTTGGTGGTGTTGAGCACGATCCCGGAAAACACGTCAGCCAGGGTGCTTTGCAGCGCCAGACCGACAACGATGGCCACCACCCCCGAAGTCGCCAGCAAGCCTTTCACGGGCAGTTCCAGCACGTAACCGGCGGCCGCAACGATGGCCACCAGAAACACCAGCGCACCGATCACGTCCTGCAGCAACCGACCGCTGTGGCCGATGCGGCGCATCAGCGCCAGCCCGATGACTTCGGTCAACACGCGAGCCGCGTACAGCCACCAGAGAATCCCCAACGCCGTCGCCCCCAGTTGCGCGACACGGTCATCGGCGAACAGCGGTGCTTGCAGCGGGCTGACACCGGCGTTGATCACCAGCGCCGTGAACGCCAGAAACAGCACCAGCCGCACAGCGACTCTCGGGGCGCGATGGCTGAAGGGCGAGAAGTGCCAGAGCACGGCGTCGAGCAACAGCAGGGCGGCGCTCCAGGACAGCAGGTGGGTGTAGAAAAATGTCATGACCTTGGCTCCGTGGTGTCTGCAAGTGAAAAGATCGCAGCCTGCGGCGGCTCCTACAGGAGAACGTATTCCAATGTAGGAGCTGCCGCAGGCTGCGATCTTTTGCCGTTATGGATTCAGATGAGTTTTCAGCTCAGCTGCCGCCTGACGCACCGCCGCTTTCACCTCAGGAATCTGACTCAGCGGATTGAGCAAACCGAAGTCATGAATCATCCCGTTGTAGCGCACCGAGGTCACCGCTACACCGGCCGCATCAAGGTGTCGCGCATAACCTTCGCCTTCGTCACGCAGCACGTCGAATTCGGCGGTCTGCACCAGGGCGGCGGGCAAGCCTTTGAGCTGTTCGGCGCTGGCATTCAGCGGCGAGGCATGGATCTGCGCACGTTCGGCCGGGTTGGTGGTGTAGTTGTCCCAGAACCACTGCATCATGCCTTTGGTGAGGAAGTGGCCCTCGGCGAATTGCTGGTACGAACCGTCGTCGAACTGTGCGTTGGTCACCGGCCACATCAGCAACTGGAAGCGCAGCGCCGGGGCTTTCTGTTCCTTGGCCATCAACGCCACGACCGCTGCCATGTTGCCGCCGACGCTGTTGCCCGCTACTGCCAGGCGCTTGCCGTCGACACCGATATCTTTGCCGTGCTCGGCCACCCATTTGGTTGCGGCGTAAGCCTGGTTGATCGCGGTCGGGTACTGCGCTTCCGGCGACGGCGTGTAATCGACGTACACCGCGACGGCGCCAGAGCCCACCACCAAGTCGCGAATCAGCCGTTGGTGGGTCGGGAAATCACCGAGCACCCAGCCGCCACCGTGGAAGAACATGAACACCGGCAACTCGCCCTTGACCTGGGCCGGACGCACCACTTTCAGGTTGATGGTCTGACCATCGACCTTGATCGCCTTGTCGCTGACTTCAACACCGGACAGGTCCACTTTTACCGAAGCCTGCGCACCGGTCAGCACCGCACGGGCGTCTTTCGGGCTCAGTTGCTCCAGCGGTTTGCCACCACCGGCGGCGAGGGCGTTGAGGAAGGCTTGGGTGTTGTGTTCGACACCGCTGTTTTCGGCGGCGAAGGCGTTACCGATGGACAGGGCGAGGAGGGACGCGGTGAGGGTTTTCTTGACGATGTTCATGGTGGAAATCCTTTTGAATATTTTTGATTTTTTATGCCTGGGTTGCGGGCTGCTGTGGCGCTGGGCTTCAGGCCTCAGCAACACCGTGAGCACAGATTAATGAGCTGCTCGAAAGTGAAAAAGCGGCTATAAAGCGTTTAACTGTCCACCAGAGAGTGACAATGAACCCGTTCGAAGACATGCGTATTTTTTGCCAGGTCATGGACTCCGGCAGCTTCACCTCAGCGGCCGATCAATTGGGCCTGTCCAAGCAGTTCGTCAGTCGGCGCTTGATGCAACTGGAAGAGCGCCTCGGCGTGCGCTTGTTGAACCGCTCGACGCGGCGCCTCGACGTCACACCGCTGGGGCAGAGTTATTACGAATCGGCGTTGCGCCTGTTGGGCGAAGTCGAGCAAGTGGAGCAGGGCATCGCCGGGCAGACCGCCGAGCCACGCGGGACGATTCGCCTGAGTGCGCCGCTGTCGTTTGCCGTGGCGCATCTGGGGTGTCTGCTGCCGATGTTTTTGCAGCGCTATCGCGAGGTCACGGTCGAGGTGGATTTGAGTGACCGCCCGGTGGATTTGCTCGGTGAGGGCTACGATCTGGCGCTGCGCATTGGCGTACTGGAAGACTCGACGCTAATTGCCCGGCGTATCGCGTCGATCGAGCGGGTGTACTGCGCCAGCCCGGCGTACCTCGCCGAGCGTGGCACGCCGCAGCAACCCGAAGACCTGCACAGCCATGACTGCCTGCCGTATGGGCATGGGCGTTCGGTGCAGTGGCGGTTCAATGCGGGGCAGGGCAAGCCTGTGTTGGTCAACGTCACCGGGCGCATGCGCGTGAACAACGGCGAGTTGCTCAGGGATGCGGCGGTGCAGGGGATGGGCATTACTTATCTGCCGACGTTCATTGTCGGCGCGGCGTTGAAGGATGGCCGGCTGGTGCCGGTGCTGGATGATTTGCGGCCGGAACCGCTGACACTTTCAGCCGTTTATCCACAGCATCGCCAGGCCTCGAGACCGGTGCAGGCGTTGGTCGAGTTTTTGCGCGAACGCCTGAACGAGAGCCACGTCGCCCTCTGAGCCGTACGCAAATCAAACTGTAGGAGTGAGCCTGCTCGCGATAGCATTCTGTCTGTCACAGCTTCAGTGTCAGAATGACCGCTATCGCGAGCAGGCTCACTCCTACATTGGGATTATGGTTGTCTGCGGAATATGTAAACGCCACAAAACCCTGTGGGAGCTGGCTTGCCAGCGATGGCGGTGTGTCAGGTAATACAATTTTGCCTGAAAGCCAGCTCCCACAGGGGGTGTGGTGTTTTCAGGATGGATCAGTTGGCGCGCTTGTCATCGCCCGGCTCGCCGCCGACATGTACGCCACGATCATCGCCGACTTCGCCTGCAGCATGCACGCCACGATCATCACCGACTTCGCCCGCGCGGTGGACCCCGTGGTCATCACCGACTTCACCAGCGCGGTGGACGCCATGGTCATCTCCCGCTTCGGCGTGCGTGCCGCTGCGACCGGATGAGCCGCTGTCGCCCGAGTGTCCCGAGCCGTGGTCGCTGCCGCTGTGGCCACTGTTGCCACCGCCACTACCACTGTTGCCGCCCCCGCCGTGACTGCCTCCGCCCCCACCATTTCCACCACCACTGCCACCGCTGCCACCGTGACCGCCGCCGCCCCCGCCACTTCCTCCGCCTCCACTTCCGCCTCCACTTCCGCCGCCGCCCCCTCCGCTACCGCCCCCACTGCCTCCACCACCACTCCCACCATCCTTGGCATAAGCACTGGACACCCCGGACACACTGTCCGGAATGAGGACCGTAGACGCCGACAGAACTGCGCCGATGGCCATTGCGAGCACGAGCTTTTTAACGTGCATATCGTTCTCCGTCTTTGTGGTTTTGTTTGGGAACGTAAAAGTGCGTTTTTGCAGGGATCGGACCCGTTCCCGGAGTCAGTGAATACTCGAAGCCAGTTCGAAAATCGGGATGTACATCAGGATCACGATGACCCCGATGAGCAGGCCGATAAAGGTCATCAGCAGCGGTTCGAACAACTTCACGAACCACTCCAGCCAGCGACTGATTTCCTCGTCGTAGAAATCGGCGCTGCGCTCCATCATCTGCCCGAGGTTGCCGGACTGTTCACCGGCCCGCAGCAGTCGTAGCGAGACCGGCGTCACCAGGTGATTGAGCTCCAGCGCGGTAGACAGCGACTGTCCCTCGCGCACCCGCTCGCAGGCCTGATCCAGCCGCGTCCGCGAAGCGACGGTGAGCAAACCGCGCACCATGGCCATGGCGGTCACCAGCGGAATCCCGCCTTGCAGCAGAATCCCCAATGAGCGGTAAAACCGCGCCAGCTCATACATGAAAATCCGTTGATGCACGGCCGGCAGTTTTTCCACCAGTCGATCCAGCCCACGGCGAAACGCCGGTTGCTTTTGCAGCACGGCAAGGGCGATGACCAGCGCTGCCAATGCACCGAAAAATTCAGCCTGATGCGCATGCAGAAACATCCCGCTGCTCATCAACACCTGCGACAGCCACGGCAGGTTATTGCCCAGCCCTTCAAACACCAGACTGAAACGCGGCACCACATAACCCATCAAGAACAACACCACGCCACCACCGACGATCAGCAACAGCATCGGGTAAATCGAGGCGCTGATGATCTTCTGCCGCACCTCGTCCATGCGCTGGCGATAACTGACGTAGCGCCCCAGCGCATCGCCGACCGCGCCGGTCTTCTCGCTGGACTGTACCAACGCCACGTACAGCGGCGGGAACACCGCCGACAACTGGCCCAACGCCTGCGAGAAGGATTTACCCTCGTAGAGCAGGCGCACCAGCTCACTCAAGGTTTTCCGGGCCGCGGGGGCGGTTTCTTTTTCGGCGAGGCTTTCCAGCGCGTCGATCAGCGGCAGACCGGCATTGAGCAGCGTGGTCAGTTCCTGGCTGAATAAAACCAGGTTGAAGGTCTCGCGCTGGCGCAGTTTCAGCGAGCGCCAATGCTTGTCGGCATGCGAGCTGAGCACCCGCAAACCTTGATCCTCGGCGATCCGCCGTGCTTCGCTGTCGCCGGGTGCTTCGACGCTCAAGGACACCACCCCAGCCTTGCCGACCGCTTTCAAATGAAATCGCATGGGCCGCGCTCCGCTTACTGCCAGTTGGTCACTTCAGCGTTTTCACCTTCGCCACCGGGCTGGCCGTCCTTGCCCATCGACAGCAGGTCGTACTCGCTGTTTTCGCCGGGATAGCGGTAGGCGTAATTACGTCCCCACGGATCCTGCGGCAGCTTTTTCTGCAAGTACGGCCCTGTCCATTTCGCCTCGTCACTCGGTGCGGTGACCAAGGCTTGCAAGCCCTGTTCGGTGGACGGGTAGTGACCGACTTCCAGTCGATAGATATCCAGCGCTTTGCTCAGTCCTTCGATCTGTGCCTTGGCCACCTTCACTTCGGAGCGACCGAGTTGGGCGAAGTATTTCGGCGCGACGATCCCGGCCAACAGGCCGAGCACCACCAGCACCACGAGCAATTCGAGCAGGGTAAAACCGCGTTGGCCACGCGGACGAAATTGCAGCTTCATGATGACCTCCCGTGAGTGGCAGCCGTGTCGCCTGAAGGGCTTATGCAATTGCCATGCTCAGGCCCCACTGAAAACCCGCTTGTACGCTGAAACCCTTTAAATACGGGCTTCTCAAGAGTCGGCACAGTGCTTGCGTATGGCTCAAACGTGATCGGCCATTGGGGCATTTCCCCCAATTTATCGGGGTCGATCCGGGGAGGCCCGACATGAAATTCCTTGCCAGCGGATTGCTCGGTTGTGTGCTGCTCAGCGGCGCCGCGCAGGCCGATGTGTTCATCTCGGTGGACGCCAAGGGCAGCTATGTACTGTCCAACGTTCACCGGCCCGGACGTGCCTACGAGCGGGTTATCCACGAGGCTGAAATGCCTGTGGCAAGTCTCGATCAACAGCCGCAAATGATCGCCAACCAGCCCTACGCGGAACTGGTCTCGGCGGCAGCCAAGGTCAATCAATTACCCGAAGCGCTGTTGCATGCAGTAATCAACGCCGAGTCGCATTACAACCCCGGCGCCACGTCCCCCAAAGGCGCCGGCGGGCTAATGCAGTTGATGCCCGACACCGCGCGCGAGCTGGGTGTGACCGACGTCTACGACCCCAAGGCCAACATCCAGGGCGGGGCCAAATACCTCAAGCGCCTGATGACCCTTTTCGACAACGACATCGCCCTTGCCGTGGCGGCTTACAACGCCGGGCCCGACGCGGTGCTCAGCCGTGGCCGGGTGATTCCGCCGTTCGCCGAAACCCAGCGCTACGTGCCGAACGTGTTGCGTCAGTACCGGCGTCTGCAAGGCCTGGCGATGGATGCGCCGTTGTGACCCCAACCCGGTTTCCCCACTTTCGGGGCAAACCGGATACACCCGAAAAGTGGGGAAAAGGGGTGGGGAATATTCCCCGGATTCTCAAGTGGTCGCGGTAACTGATTGAACACTAATGCAATTTTTTGTGGCACGCGGATTGCTCCGAGGCATTTGTCGAGAAGTGTTCCCACGAACACCCACTACGAGGTTCCTGATCATGGCTGGCTTTCCTCACGCTCCGTCCCTGATTAACTGGCTGCTGATTCTGGCCTCGATGCTCAGCGTCGAGCTGGCCGGCGCGGCCGTACGTTGCGAGCGCAACCTGGTGGCCAACGTCGTCGCCTTCGATCAACCGCTGATGTTCAACCGCCTCGGCGCGCAGAACATCAACGGCATGATGTTCGCCCTGCGCCGCGATGTCGTTGATGAACATGAGCAGTCGCTGGCTTACGGCGGTGCCGCAGTGCCGGGCAAAGTCTCGTTGCGCCCGGACAAGCGTCCACGGCCATTGGTGTTGCGCGTGGCCGCCGGCGATTGCCTGACGATCAATTTGCAGAACCTGCTCGACTATCAGGCCAACCCGAACAAGCACTTTGAAAACGAGGGCGAAGAAGAGGGCGTGGAAAACGCCAACGGCGCCGAAGACTTCAAAGTCGACGAGCAGGTCGCCGACCGTCACGTCGGCTTTCAAGTCAACGGCCTGCAAGCGGTAAACAGCATCGATGACATTTCTTCTTTCACCGGGCGCAACGCCAACACTCTGGTGCCACCCGGCGCGAGCCGTTCCTACACCTTGTTCGCCGAACGTGAAGGCGCGTTTGCCGTGAGCAGCCGTGGCGCAACGTTTGGCGGCGAGGGCGCGGCCGGCAACGTTGCCAACGGACTGTTCGGCCAGGTCGTCGTCCTGCCCAAGGGCGGTCGCACCTATCGCAACACCCTCACCGAAGAAGAAATGCGCCTGGCCACTACGGGCCGCGCACCCACCGGTCAACCCATCGTCGACTACCAGGCGCGCTATCCACAGCGTGAACCGTGGTTGCGCGAAGGCAAGGCCGGTACGCCGATCATCGGCATGGTCGATGGCAATGAAATCATTTCCAGCGAAAGCGACGCGATTGTCATGGGCAGTAACGCCGACGGCAGCTTCCCGTCCAGCACCTACCCGTTGGAGTCGGTGGGAAAACGCAACCCGGCAATTCCCAACCGCCTCGAAGCGTTCCGCGATTTCGCTTCGCAATTCCAGGATGAAACCGCCGCCACCCAAGCGTTCCCAGCGTACTGGGCCGACCCGGTGATGGCCCATGTGCTGGAGCCGACCCGCGACTCGTTCATGATCAACTACGGCTCCGGCGGCATGGGCGCCGAAGTGGTCGCCAACCGTTTGGGCGTGGGGCCGATGCACGACTGCCTGTCGTGTGCCTATGAAGAATTCTTCCTCAGCTCGCACACCGTCGGCGATGTGGCGATGCTAGTGGATGTGCCGGCCAATACCGGGCTTGAGAACATCGCCCCCGGCCAGACACCGCGCGCCGATCAGATCGGTGTGAAAGCGACCATGGCGCTGTATCCATCGGAGCCGTCGAACGTCAACCACAGCTACATCGGTGACTTCGTCAAATTCCGCAATACCCACAATGGCCACGAGCAGCACATCTTCCACTTGCACGGCCATCAGTGGCTGTTCAACCCTAACGATGACAACTCCGATTACGTCGACGCCCAGGGCATCGGTCCGGGTGCCGGTTACACCTATGAAATCGCCAATGGCGGGTCGGGAAACCGCAACCGCGTGGCCGGCGATGCGATCTATCACTGCCATTTCTATCCGCACTTTGCCCAGGGCATGTGGGCCATGTGGCGGGTGCACGATGTCTTCGAAGAAGGCACTCGACTTGATGTTTCGCAGCAGGGCGCCGACGGCTATCACAGCGAACCGTTTGCCTTGCGCAGCGGCAAGCCGGCGGCGGGTGCACGGGCCTTGCCCGATGGTGAAATCGTCGCCGGTACGCCGATTCCGGCCATCGTGCCGCTGCCCGGCAAAGCCATGGCACCGATGCCGGGCAAAGTCGTGGTGGTGCCGAAAATCGGCGAAACCCTGGTCGCCGGCAATGATGACGACGATGACGAAGAAGAGGGCGATGACGACGGCGAGCACCATGGCGGCAATGGCGGTGGTCAAGCCATCGGCTCGCTGGCGCTGGTCGATCGCAGCGAAGCCAACCGCAATGCCGACGGCAGCCTGAAAAACCCTGGCTATCCGTTCTGGATCGGCGGCATGGAAAGTTCGGTCGGCCAACGGCCACCAACTCCGCCACTGGACATGCTCGACGCAGCCACCGCGCAATCGCTCAAGGCCAGCGGCAAAGCGCTGTGGGCCAACCTCGACCCGGCGCAGTCCGGCGGCTGGGATGGCGGCTTGCAACGGCACGCACTGGATGGCGTTGCGGCGGGTGGCGAAGCGCACACCGTGACCACTTCGCTGGATTTCTCCAAGGAAGTCACTCGCGCCAAACCTATTTACCTGCCGGAAGAAGGCACCGAAGTCGAACAGGCCGCGATGGCCTTCCACGCGAAAAAAGATCACCCAAGCTACGCCTTGCTGCCCGGCAATCAAGTGGTGGCCAAGGCGTTCCGCACCAACGGTGCCTTGCCGATGGCCGGCGCGCCGTACTACGAACCGTGCATGGATGACCGGCAAAAACGCCTGACCGCCAGCGCCGGTAGTGGTGAATTCGCCAGCGGTGAACGCATCGACGGCATGTCCTTCGTCGGCGCCTCGAGCTTCACCGCCGACCGCCCACGGATCTACAAAGCCGCCAATATCCAGTTCGACGCGGTGTATAACAAGGTCGGTTATCACTTTCCGCAGGCGCGCATTCTCGCGCTGTGGGAAGACGCCTGGCCGGTGATCACCAAGCAGCGTCCGCCAGAACCGCTGGTGATGCGCATGAACACCTTCGATTGCGTGCAATACCAGCAAACCAACCTGGTGCCGGCCACCTATGAGATGGACGACTATCAGGTGCGCACGCCGACCGATGTGATCGGCCAACACATTCACCTGCCGAAGTGGGATCTGACCTCGGCGGACGGCTCCTCCAACGGCTGGAACTACGAGGACGGCGTGCTCTCGCCCGGCGCCGTGCAGGAACGCATTCACGCGATCCGCGAGTTCAACCAGTGCGCCGGCACCGATCCGCGTGACGGCACTCAAGCCTGCCCGAAAGCCAAGAACCATCCGTTCTTCGGCCAGTACGGCCGCGCCGACTGGCTGGGTGCGCGCACGGCGATGCAGCGCTGGTTCGTCGATCCGGTGGTCAACGCCAAAGGCGTCGATCGCGGCCTCGGCACGATCTTCACCCACGACCACTTAGGCCCATCGACGCACCAACAAATCGGTCTGTACGCGACTGTGCTGGCGGAACCGGCCGGTTCCACCTGGTTCCACGCCGAAACTGGCGAGCCTCTGTACAGCGGCGCGCGCCAGGACGGCGGCCCGACGTCGTGGCAAGCGGTGATCAACACCGGCGACCTCGACGGCGATGGCAAGAACGACAGCTTCCGCGAGTTCTTTCTCGAATACAGCGACTTCCAGCACGCCTATGAAGCCGGCGTCTACGTCGGTGCCGGCCCTAACGGTGTGCCGAATGCGCAAGCGTTCCCGGCCACCGCCGACAGCTTCCGCTACGCAATCAACCCGCCAGTGCGCAACAACGCCAGCAACTTGCTTGAAGGGGTGCTGGAAGTGCAGGGTGGTCAGGTACCGGGCTGCCCGAGCCGGCCATGTCCGCAGGCGATTTCGGTGGATGATCCGGGCATGTTCGTCGTCAACTATCGCAACGAACCGCTGGCCCTGCGCGTGTACGACCCGAACAAGGTCGGCCCCGACGGCAAGCGCGGTATGCAGGCCGACGGCCTCGGCGGCGATCTGTCGTTCGCCATGCAAAGCCGTACCGACCGGGCAATTCCGGCGATGAACCTGGCGCCGAATCTGCTCACCTCGGCGACCGGCCCAACCGGTGGCACCACGCTGTTCCCGCCGCACATCAACAAGGGCGGCGCCGAACCGGGTGATCCGTTCACGCCGATGCTGCGCACTTACACTGGCGACAACGTGCGGCTGCGGGTGCATGCCGGCGGCCATGAAGAAGAGCACAACGTCACCCTGCACGGTGTGAAATGGCTGCAGAGCGGTTCCGGTTTCGGCAACAGCTCCAACTCTGGCTGGCGTGCGTCGCAGATGATCGGCATCTCCGAGCAGATGGGCTTTATTGCGCCGGTGTCGATGCTGTCCAGTTCGGCGGCGACCACGGGCGATTATCTGTACTCGATGGACGCTTCGATCGAAGGCTACTGGAGCGGTATCTGGGGCGTGATGCGCAACTACACCGCCAAACGCGCCGACCTGTTCGCCATCCCGAACAACCCGAGCCCGGCGGGCATGCGCAACACCGTGGCGTTCGAGGGCAGTTGCCCGCGCTATGGCGCCAACCCTAACGGCATTGGCACCCGGCCCACTGTGCAGCGCAACTATGAAGTGGTCGCGGCGCTGGCCAACGACATCCTCGGCAATACGCTGGGCCTGACCATCGGTGATCCCGAAGGGCTTGGTCAACATGTCGGCGGGCCGCTGAATCCGGCGGGCGGCACCCTGGTGCTGAACTCGCGCACGGTGAGCATTCCACAAGTCACCGTGACCGATCCGGAGGATGGCGAAACCATCACCATTGGCGGGCAGAGCGGGCCGCTGCATGACCCGACCGCGATCCTCTATGTGCGTAAATCCGATCTCGATCCGGTCAGTGGCAAGCTGAAACCCGGCATTCCGGTCGAGCCGCTGGTGCTGCGTGCAGCGGCGGGGGACTGCATCAACATCACCCTGGAAAACCGTCTGCCGAGCGTGATGCCTGACCTGACGCAAACCGCGGTGATGCAAGGCATGGTCAAGCGTGATCGCAACAGCGGTCTGGGCTCGACCACCTTCAGCAACAACCTGATGCGGCCGTCCAGCCACGTCGGCCTGCACGCGCAATTGCTGGCGTATGACATCACTAAATCCGACGGTGCCAACGTCGGCGCCAACCCGATCCAAACCGTGCCACCGCGTGTCGGCAGCAGCGGCGCGTACCCGACCCGTACCTATCAGTACTACGCCGGGCATCTGGAGCGTGAAGGTAAACCGGTGACGCAACTGGGCCGCAGCGTCGACAACATTAACGCCACGGCGGTGGAGTTCGGCGGTTTGAACATCACCCCGGCGGACGTGATCAAGCAGCCGCAAAAAGGCCTCGGTGGTGCGATGAGCATTCTGCCGATCGGCGCGACCTGGGTTGACGATGCACGCAAGGTCAACGCCACGGTGACGGCGCCAGGGCAAACCAGCTACCGCGACTTCGCGATGGTCTGGCACAAGGCGTTGAACACCCGTTGGGCCAATGGCCGGCCGGTGGAAGGGATTGCCGCTGAGGGCTTCGGTGTGCCGACCGACCCGCAGGACAACTCGAGCATGGCGATCAACTACAAGACCGAACCGCTGTGGTATCGCTTCGGCCTCGCTCCGGATGCACCGTTCGGGCATGCCGACGGCGCGGGTTACGGCGACATGACCAACGCGCACATGGCCTACAGCAATGCACTGGTCGGCGGTGATCCGCAGACGCCGGTGCTGTATGCCAAACCGGGGCAACCGTTGCGCACGCATATTTTGATGCCGAGCGGTGGCAGTCGCGGCACCACGTTCCAGCTCGACGGGCATGTCTGGTCGGTGAATCCGTTCCAGGCCGAGAAGAGCGATGTCGGTGGTTATCCGATGGGTTCGCCGGGCGTGGGCTCGGTGCGCTTCGGCTACAACCCGATGTCGATGTACATCGGCGCCCACGAAAGCATCCTGCCGGCCGCGCACTTCAGCTTCATGATCCCCAGCGCCGGCGGTAGCAATGCGATCCCGGGGGACTACCTGTTCCGCGACTACGGCGCCTACGGCAACACCTCCGGGTTATGGGGATTGCTGCGGGTGACCAACGAACCGGAACCGGCGCCGCAGGGGCAGTAGCAGCAGGTGCAACGACAACATGCCTGTGGATGCAAATCCTTGTGGGAGCTGGGGTGCCAGTGAGTTTGACGGGCTGGATAAAAAACCTGTGGGAGCTGGCTTGCCAGCGATGACGGCGGCGCAGGC